>CAYFOA010000006.1:60358-82791 GCA_964344575.1 uncultured Rickettsiales bacterium
TCTCGACGCCGACGACCTCGACCGGCTGCATGCTGAAGTGGAAGTCGAGCGCGGTCTTGGTGAAGCTCCGCAGCGTCGCCGTCCCGACCCCGATGGGGCACACCATCCCGCTCCGGGCGGTCGCGGACATCTCGGTCACCAAGGGGCCCCCCGCGGTCAAGAGCGAGAACGCCCGCCGCACCGCCTGGATCTTCGTCGACCTCAAGACCAGCGACGTCGGCGGCTACGTCCGCGACGTGCGCGCCCTGGTCGAGCAACAGGTGCCGCGTCCCGAAGGCGTGTCGATCGCGTGGTCGGGGCAGTACGAGTACATGGAGCGCGCGAACAAGCGGCTCGCCCTGGTCGTCCCCGTCACGCTCGCCCTCATCTTCCTGCTCCTGTTCGTGCACTTCGGGAACCTGGCCGAGACGCTGATCGTGCTCGGCACGCTGCCCTTCGCGCTGGTCGGGGGGATCTGGCTGCTGTGGGCGGCGGACTTCAACCTCAGCGTGGCGGTCGGGGTGGGCTTCATCGCGCTGGCGGGGCTGGCGGCGGAGATCGGGGTCGTGATGATCGTCTACCTGGACGAGGCGTGGGCGCGCTGGCAGCGCGAGGGGCGCGTCCGCTCCGTCGACGACCTGCGGGCCGTCGTCGTCGAGGGCGCCGCCGAGCGGGTCCGCCCCATCGTGATGACCACGGCGACGACCGTGCTGGGGCTGCTCCCGGTGATGCTGGGGACGGAGACGGGGACGCGGGTGATGAAGCGGATCGCGGCGCCGATGGTCGGCGGGCTGCTCAGCTCCATCCTCCTGACGCTCGTCATCGTGCCGGCGGTCTGGTTCCTGTGGCGCCGCCGCCAGGTGGAGTCCCCCTGATGGTCGGGCTGGCGCTGCGCGGGCTCCGGCTGGATCCGCTCCGGTCGACCCTGAGCGTGCTCGCGCTGGCCTCCGCGGTGGCGGTGTTGCTGCTCTTCGAGGGGTTCCGGACGGGCCTCTACGCGCAGCTGCGGGCGTTCCCGGAGCAGCTCGACGCCGACCTCATCGTGTCCCAGGCGGGCGTGGGGAACCTCGCCGCGGCGCGCTCGTCCCTCCCCCAGCGGACCCGCCGGGACGTGCTCGCCGTCGACGGCGTGGCGTCGGCCCACGCCATCACGTCGATCCCGCTGATCTTCCGCCGGCAGGGGATCACGACCCCCGTCCAGGTAATCGGCTACGTCGACGTCGGCGGGCCCGCGAACATCGTCGAGGGCCGCGCCATCGCCGGCGAGCGCGAGATCGTGATCGACCGCTCGCTGGCCGTCGACCACGCCCTGTCGGCCGGCGACGAGGTCGAGGTGCTGGGCTGGACGTTCCGTGTCGCGGGCGTGTCCGAGGGGACGGCGGCGATGTTCACGCCCGCGGTGTTCGTCCGGTTCGAGGACCTGGTGAACCTGTACGTCTCCGGAGACCTCCCCGAGGACCTCCCCGCCGATCCCCCGCTGCTGAGCTACATGCTCGTGCGGGGGAAGCCCGGCGCCGGCCTGCCGCGCGTCGCCGCGGCCCTCGAGGACGCCCTCGCGTACGCCGACGTCCACACGCCGGCCGAGCTGGGCGCCGCGGACGAGCGGATGGGGCGCCGGCTGATGGGGCCGGTCCTCGGCCTCCTCGTGGCGCTCTCCTACGTCATCGGCGCGCTGGCGGTGGGGCTCACGATGTTCGGCTCGGTGCTCTCCCGGATCCGCGACTTCGCGGTGATGGGGGCGCTGGGGTCGGACCGGCGCGACCTCGCCGCGGTGGTGCTCGCCGAGGCCCTCGTCGTCGCCGCGCTCGCCTTCGGGCTCGGGATCGCGGGGGCGGCGGGGGCCGCGCACCTCGTCGAGCTCACCCAGCCCGACTACCAGGTCACGCCGCTGGCGGGCGGCTCGATCCCGCGGACGGCGGGGGCGGTGTTCGCGCTGGCCCTGTTCGGCGCCTGGCTCCCCCTTCGTCGCGTCTGGTCGGTCGATCCCGCGCTCGTCTTCCGGGGGGGGCCGTGCTGACCTGGGCGTGGCGGAGCGTCGTCGCCGAGCGGGGCGCCCTCCTCGCGAGCGCGGCGGGGATCGGCCTCGCGCTGCTGCTGGCGATCGTGGTGGAGGGCATCTTCGCCGGCGAGGCGGACCAGATCGTCGCCTACCCCCAGCGGGCCGGGGCGGACGTCTGGGTCATGCAGGAGGGCGTCGCCAACATGCACATGGCGAGCTCGTTCGTGAACGTCGCCCGGGCCGCCGACGTCGAGCGCGTCGAGGGGGTCGCGTCGGTCGACGATGTCCTCTACGTCAACGGGTTCCTCGAGACCGCCGCGGGGGAGGAGTGGTTCGTCTACATCGTCGGCGTCCGGACCGGCAGCGCGCGGGGCGGCCCCTGGGACCTCGCGGAGGGGGAGGCGCGCCCCGGTCCCGGGGAGGCGGTCCTCCCGGCGGTCATCGCGCGGCGATCCGGCCTCGCCCTCGGGGCGACGGTGTCGGTCGCGGACGTGGAGCTCCGGACCGTCGGGTTGAGCCGGGGCACCTACTCGATGGCGAACCCGGTGGTGTTCGTCCACCGGGACGACCTGGCCGGCATCCTCAGCGCGGGCGGGTCCACCAGCTACCTCCTCGTCGAAGCCGAGGCGGGCCAGGACCCGGACGCGCTGGCGGCTCGGATCGACGCGGAGGTGAGCGGGGTCGACGCGATGACGCGGGCGGACTTCGTCGCGTCGGACCGGGCGATGGCGATGCACATGGGGGCGGACGTGATCGCGCTGATGTCGGGCGTGGGGACGACGGTCGCGGCCCTGTTGGTGGCCTTCGCGGTGTACGCCGCGACCCTGCGGCGGCGGCGGGAGCTGGCGGTCGCGATGGCGCTCGGATCGAGCCGCCGGGGCGTGCTGGAGGCGGTCCTCCTCCAGAGCGTCCTCATCACCGCCGTCGGCTACGGCTTCGCGGTCGCCCTCGCCCTCGGGCTGCGTCCCGCGCTGGCCGCGCTGCTCCCGGAGGTGACGGTCCTCTTCGTCCCCGCGACGCTGCTCCAGCTCGGGCTGTTGGCGGGGGGGGTGGCCGTGGTGGCGGCGGCGGTGCCGGGCTGGCGGGTGGCGGGGACGGATCCCGCCGAGGCGTTCCGCGCCTGAGGAGGTGAGATGGGTGACGTGCTCCTGGAAGCGGCGGGGGTGGGCAAGACCTACGGCGAGGGACGGACGGCGGTCCACGCGGTGCGGGGGGTGGACCTGCGCCTCCGCTCCGGGGAGATCGTGCTCGTCATGGGGCCGTCGGGGTCGGGGAAGACGACGCTGCTGTCCATGCTCGGCGGGCTCCTGCAGCCCACCGCCGGCCGGGTGTCGATCCAGGGGCGGGACCTGGCGACGCTCCCCCGCCGCGCCCTGCCGAAGGTCCGGGCCCGGAGCCTCGGGTTCGTCTTCCAGGCCTTCAACCTGCTCGGCGCGCTGACCGCGGAGGAGAACGTCCTGTTCCCCGCTCGCCTGGTGGGGCGGGTCGGCCGAGCGGAGCGGGAGCGGGCCCGGGGGCTCCTCGAGCGGGTCGACCTGTCGGACCGCCTCGGTTTCCTCCCCCGCGACCTCTCGGGCGGAGAGCAGCAGCGGGTGGCGGTGGCGCGGTCGCTGATGAACGACCCGCCCGTGGTCCTCGCCGACGAGCCCACCGGCAACCTCGACTCGGCCCGCGGCCAGGAGGTGCTGATGCTCCTGCACGACCTCGCGCGCGAGGACGGCAAGGGGGTCCTCATCGTGACCCACGACCCGCGCGCCGAGGACGTGGCCGACCGGATCCTGTGGCTGGAGGACGGGGAGCTGAGGGACCGCCGGGCGGACGACTTCGAGTGGGTCCGGGACCCGGTCTGCAACATGCGGGTGGACGCCAAGCGCGCCGTCGCGTTCCTCGACGAGCCCACCGGCCGGATCGTGTTCTGCTCGCGGCGCTGCCTCGAGAGGTACGTCGGCCCTCCCGGGGGATAGTGACTCAGAAAAGAGTCACGAAGGTGCGTTCTTCCCTTGACCGCCCCGGAATCGTCCCCCTACATTCGCGTCACCATGCCGCGCCGGTTGCTCCTCCTCGTCGTCCCGCTGCTGTACGCCTGCCCGGGCGACCACGTCAGCCTGTACGCGACCGCGCCCCACGCTCCGAGCCTGACCGAGGCGGGGATCGAGGCGCTCGACCACCTCGGGCCGACGCTGATCGACGACGGCGTCAACTTCGGCGTCTACAGCGCGCACGCCACCCGCATCGACGTCCTCCTCTTCGACGATCCCGAGGACAACCGCCCCGCCCAGCAGTTCGAGCTGGAGCGGTTCGGGGACGTCTGGAACCTCTACGTCGAGGGCGTCGGGCTGGGGCAGCACTACGGGTACGTCGCGTGGGGGCCGAACTGGGAGGTCCACGAGGACTGGCTCCCCGGGAAGATCGACGGCTTCGTCGCGGACGTGGACGACGCCGGCCACCGGTTCAACCCCAACAAGCTGCTGATGGACCCCTACGCGCTGGCGTTCCATCGCGACCACGACTGGTCCAAGGGGTCCACCGCGTCCGGCCCCGCCCGCACCCAGTCGACCTACGCGGCCGCGGCCAAGTCGGTCGTCATCCGGTCCGAGTACGAGTGGTCCGCGGGCGAGGCGGACTGGCTCGCCTGCCGCCGCGACCCCGACTGCGCGGGCGTCGGCGCGGCCGACCCCATCGTCTACGAGGTCCACCTCAAGGGCTTCACCGCGGACCCGTCCTCCGGCGTCGACCACCCCGGCACGTACCGCGGCTTCGGCGAGAAGGCGGCCTACCTCGCCGACCTCGGCATCACCGCGGTCGAGCTCCTCCCCATCCACGAGAAGCCGCTCGACGGCGGCTACTGGGGCTACAACAACCTGTCGTTCTTCGCCCCGGAGGTCTCCTACGCCGCCGACCCCGACCCGCGCGAGGTGATCGACGAGTTCAAGTGGATGGTCGACCAGCTCCACGCGCACGGCATCGAGGTGTGGGTGGACGTCGTCTACAACCACACCGGCGAAGGCGGCCTGTGGCGCGAGCGCATCTACCAGGACGACACGTCCGTCGACCCCGGGACCGACGCCGACTTCTACAACTTCGACCCCAAGGAGACGGCCGGCCTCTTCAACTTCCGCGGGCTCGACAACGTCTCCTACTACGCGCTGAGCGAGGACAACCAGACGTACTGGAACAACACCGGGGTGGGGAACCAGACGCGACCGAACCACCTCCCGATGCGGAAGCTCGCGCTGGACAGCCTCCGGTTCTACGTCGAGGAGATGCACGTCGACGGGTTCCGGTTCGACCTGGCGCCGGTGCTCGGCGAGATCGACCTCGACTACAACAACTGGGACGACCCCAACGACACGCTCCTCGGCGACATCGCCACCGCCGACTTCGTGGTCGACAACCACGTCCGCCTCGTCGCCGAGCCGTGGAGCCTCGCCGGCTTCTACCTGGGCCAGTTCCCCGACGGCTGGGGGGAGTGGAACGCCCACTTCCGCGACTGGTGGCGGAGCTTCGTCAACTACGACGACTGGGGGCTGAACGCGTCGGAGGGGCCGGTCGACGGCGGGGGGACGCTGACGGGCAGCTACAACCACTTCGCCGACGAGGGGCGCGGCCCGTGGGCGTCGTACAACTTCGTCACCGTGCACGACGGCTTCACGATGTACGACCTCGTCACGTACCCCGAGAAGCAGAACGGCTGCGGCCCCCTCAACCCGATCTGCTGCGACGACCCCACGTCGCCGTGGTGCGAGTCCGACGCCGGGGAGACGCACAACCGGTCGCGCGACTGGGGGAGCGACACCACCGGCGAGGCGCTCAAGCGCCAGATGATGCGGAACTTCTTCGCCGGCATGCTCGTCAGCCAGGGGACGCCGCTGCTGCTCGGCGGCGACGAGTGGATGCGGACCCAGCACGGCAACAACAACGCCTACAGCACGCTCGCGGACAACGAGTTCAACTGGTTCCAGTGGGGCTCGTGGCAGGCGACCGACCACCGCGTCCGGATGCACGACTTCGTGCGGCAGATGATCGCGCTCCGGAAGGACTTCGCGTGGGCGCTGGCGCCGGGCTCGTACGAGGGCGCGGTGCTCCCGACGTGGCGCGGCCCCGGCGGCGGCGACCCGGACTGGTCGAGCCGCTCGCTGGCCCTGCACTACACGTCGGCGACCGAGCCGGACCTGTTGATCCTGATCAACATGGAGCGCTGGCAGGTCGACTTCGCGCTGCCGGCGGGGTCGTGGTCCCGCGTGGTGGACACGCAGCGCTGGTTCGACCTCGAGGACGACAGCGGCGAGGACTTCTTCGACCAGTCCGGCGCGGACCCGCGGGTCTCGCACAACGCCACCCTGGACAACCCGGAGCTCATCCCCGGCAGCACCTACGGCGTTTCGGACTCCACCATCGTCATCCTCACGGCCGACTGAAACGGCCTCCGTCAAGATGACCCTCTCCGCGTCTCCGCGTCTCTGTGTTCCCCTCCTCCTCGCGGCGGCCCTGCTCCTCCCCGCGAGCGACGCCCTCGCCGCGGCGCAGCAGAACCGCGTCGACGTCGGCGGCTACTTCCGCGTCATGGCCCGCCCCGACCTGCAGGGGGGCAACGGCCGGCTCGGCTTCTGGAACCTCTACGGCCGCCTCCTGAACGAGGGACCGTGGGCGGCGCTGGAGCTCCGGATTCGCCTCCTCGACAGCCGCCCCGGCGCGCGCGAGCCCTGGGCGCGGGTCCACTTCAAGCTGGAGGGGGGCGCGGTCGCCAACGCGGAGACGTCCAACGGCCGCTTCGGCGAGTACCGCCTCAGCCAGCTCTACGCCGAGGCGGGGAACGTCCTCCTGCCGAACACGACCTGGCGGATCGGCACGCTCGACCACTGGTTCGGCGACCTCGGCCTCTACGACTTCAAGCCCGCACAGATCTTCTTCGAGACGCTGGGCGTGTCGGGGAAGTGGAACCACGGGCCGGCGGAGTGGGTGCTCGGGATCGGCGACAGCGGCTTCTTCATCCGGGGGCTGGAGTACTCGCCGATCCTGACGCTGGGGACGACGCTCCGGCTGTCGTTCGGGAAGCACTTCGAGGTCGGCGTCGGCGGCCAGCTCCAGTACGAGCCCAAGGTCGACGGCAACCGCTTCGCGCCGCACGTCACCGCGGGGGTGGAGTACGAGGACTGGCTGCGGGGCGAGGTGGTGGAGACGTTCGTCGAGGACAACCCCGGCGAGCAGGACTACTTCCCCCGCCCCGAGGGCCGCAGCTCCACGTCGGGCAAGGCGATCGGCTACCTCGGCTTCGGCAACCTCGGCCCGCTCCGCTGGAACAGCGCCTACGTCAACTTCTCGCACCTCCACCCGGAGAACTTCACGGAGGAGACGTACGACGGCCGCGAGTTCACGATCTACGTGACGGACCTGACGGACCGGCGGTTCTCGCTCATCGTCGGGAACGAGGCGCAGTTCGAGATCGTCCCCGGCCGGTTCGACGCCGTCTGGGGGCTCGTCTACGGCGACCACTGGGACGAGGACAACGACATCGCGCCGAGCGACCACGACCGCTGGTACTTCAGCACGGTGCTTCGCCTCCAGGCGTACCTGTCGCCGGTCTTCCACGTCCTCGTGGAGGGGAGCTTCGCGCGCGAGGTGAGCCGCAACGGCAACGCGTACCGGAACCACGGCGACTCGATCTTCGAGAACACCGACGGCGTCAGCGACACGCGCGGTCTGGAGTACGGCGACAGCCCGATCCGGACGACGGCGCAGGGCAAGGCGGGCGTGGTGCTCAACCCCGTCGGCCCCGGGATCTACTCGCGGCCGTCGCTGCGGATCCTGTACGGGTTGCAGTGGAGCAGCCAGAACCAGGCGTGGGGGAACAGCTTCGTGCAGACGTTGAACCAGTTCGACGAGTTCGGGGCCTACGAAAGCCACCTGCATCACGTCATCGCGATCGAGGCCGAAGCATGGTTCTAAGGCTGCTGCCCCTGCTGCTGCTCGTCGGCTGCATCCCGAAGGTCCCCCCGGTCGTCCTCGACACGGTCCAGCCCGTCACCGTCGCCCTCGTCTTCGACCAAGAGGACGCGTCCGAGGTGCTGCCCGTTCCGGAGGCGCTGTCGGCTTCGATCGTCGAGCTGCTGGAGGCCCGCAACCTGGCTCCGGAGCTGGTCACGGACTTGAGCGCGTTCGAGCGACGCCGCGCCACCGGGCAGCGGATGGAGTGGCTCGCCGAGCGGTCGGATGGCCTCGTCCTCCTCGTCGAGACGCGCGCCACCTACTACTCCCAGATCGAGGGCCAGTTCCGCTGGACGGTCTCCGCCCAGGCGACGATCGGCGAAGGCGAGTACCCGCTGGACGACCGGATGCAGATCCCCGTGTTCCTCCGCTTCGGCAACGAGAAGGAGCCCGAGGCGGTGGAGCAGGCGTCCGGGGTGCTGCTCCGGAAGCTCGGCCGGCTGGTCGACACGGCGCTCGGCAGCGAAGGCGACGGATCGAGCGACGCGGGCGCGGAGTCCACGGACCACTACGGACCCGTCTACTTCGCCATGGTCGATCGCTTCCGCAATGGGGACCCGGGCAACGACGCGGACGCCGACCCGAGCGACCCCCAGGGGTTTCACGGGGGCGACCTGCGGGGCGTGATCGATCGCGTCGCGTACCTCGACGAGCTCGGGGTCCGGACCCTCTGGATCAGCCCGATCTTCGCGATGCGGACGGCCAAGCACGGCCCCTGGGGCGCCTACCACGGCTACTGGATCGAGGACCCCTACGGGATCGAGCCCCGCTTCGGGACCGAGGCCGACCTCCGCGCGCTCGTCGACGAGCTCCACGCGCGGGACATGAAGCTGGTGCTCGACTTCGTCGCCAACCACGTCGCCCCCGACTCGGCGCTGCTGCAGGAGCACCCCGACTGGTTCCACGGCAAGGGCGACGTCGTCGACTGGCACGACCCCGTCCAGGCCGAGACGCACGACGTCCACGGGCTCCCGGACCTCGCCCAGGAGAACGAGGAGGTCTACGGCTGGCTCCTCGGGGCCGCGGCGAAGTGGATCGGGTTCGGCGTCGACGGGTTCCGGCTCGACGCGGTCCGCCACGTCCCCACGTCGTTCTGGGCCCGCTTCAACGACGATGTCCGCGCGCTCGCGGGGGACGACTTCCTGCTGATCGGCGAGCTGTTCGACGGCCGCCCCGCCGAGGTCGCCCGGGTCTGGCGCGAGGGCCGGTTCGGGCAGATGTTCGACTTCCCGCTGTACTACGCCGCGACCGACGTCCTCTGCCGGGGCGCGCACCCCGGCCGGCTGGGCGCGACGCTGGCGCAGGATCGGCTCTACCCGGACCCCGCGATGCTCGCGAAGTTCGCCGACAACCACGACCTCCCCCGCATCGCCAGCGCCTGCCCCGTCGAGGACGCGGGCGTCCTCCGCCTGCTCGTCGAGCTGCGCGGCCAGCCGGTGATCACGTGGGGGACGGAGTGGTGGCTGGAGGGGGCCGAGGAGCCGGCCAACCGGGCCACGCCGCCGTGGGAGGAGCCGATCGGGGTGACGCCCGAGCTGACGCGGAAGTTCCTCGCCGACGTCGTCGGCGTGGCCGAGCTGACGGACACCCGGCTGGTCCTGGCGACCGAGGAGGGGGACTGGCTCCTCCTCGACGGGGGCACGCTCCGGATCGACCACCCCGCGGGCGAGCTCCCGAGCACGGCCCCGGGGACCCTGGAGCTGACGTGCGGCGCGGCCCCCGCGGGCGACCTGCTGCTGGTCGGTGCGGGCCCCGAGCTGGGGGACTGGGACCCGTCGGACGGCGTCCTCGTCGACGGCGTCGCGTCCCTCACCTTCCCCGGCGCGTCCGTGATCGAGTACAAGTTCGTCGTCCGCACCCCCGACGGCGACGTCTGGGAAGACCGCCCCAACCGCTACGCCCTGGTCGAAGGGGGCGCCGCCGTCCACCTCGATCACACCTGGAACTCGTAGCCCTTCTTCCTGCTTTCCTGCTTTCCTCAGCGGACCCATGGCCACCGTCGAACTCGATCATCTCGGCAAGCTCTACGGCGGCGAGACCCGCGCCATCGCGGACGTCTCGCTGACGATCGCGGACGGCGAGTTCCTCGTCCTCGTCGGGCCGTCCGGCTGCGGCAAGTCGACGCTGCTGCGGATGGTGGCGGGGCTGGAGGAGATCTCCGAGGGCGAGCTCCGCATCGGCGGCGACCGCGCCAACGAGCGGGCGCCGAAGGACCGGGACATCGCGATGGTGTTCCAGTCCTACGCGCTCTACCCGCACATGACGTCGCGCCAGAACATGGCGTTCGGGCTGAAGGTGCGGAAGACGCCGGCCGCCGAGATCGAGAAGCGCGTCGCCGACGCCGCGAAGCTGCTCGACATCGAGCCGCTCCTGGAGCGCCTCCCCAAGGACATGAGCGGCGGCCAGCGGCAGCGCGTGGCGATGGGGCGGGCGATCGTCCGGCAGCCGCAGGTGTTCCTCTTCGACGAGCCGCTGAGCAACCTCGACGCGTCGCTCCGATCGCAGATGCGGGCGGAGCTGAAGAAGCTCCACCGGGAGCTCGGCACCACGATGATCTACGTCACCCACGACCAGGTCGAGGCGATGACGTTGGCGGACCGGATCTGCGTCCTCGAGCTCGGCGTCCTGCAGCAGGTGGGGACCCCCGACGAGCTGTTCGACCGCCCCGCGAACCGGTTCGTGGCCGGCTTCATCGGGTCGCCGCAGATGAACTTCCTGATGCCCGCCCACGCCAAGCTGCTCGGCGCCGAGGCGCCCGGCGGGGCGGACGACTACGTCCTCGGCGTCCGCCCCCACGACCTCGTCGTCGACCCCGACGGAGACCTCCGCGGCACGGTCGACTTCATCGAGCCGATGGGCTGGGAGGCCCACGTCCACGTCCTCCTCGACGGCGGGGAGCGGATCCTCGTCCGGACCGAGACGTCCGAGCTCAGCGGCCTGGGCGCAGGCTCGACGATCCGAGTCGCCGCCCGTCCCGACAAGCTCCACTACTTCGAGAACGGCGAGGACGGCGCCCGCCTCGGCTGATCCTGGGCGCGGCGCGCGGATGCGCCTACGCTGACGACCCATGGCCTTCGCACCGCACACGGGCTCGAGCGTGGTCGTCACGACCCTCGCAGTCGTGGCGCTGAGCGCGTGCGACGCCGAGCGGCACTTCGAGAACGGCACCGCGCGCCTCCTCATGGCGCCCGTCGGCGACGACACCCTGCAAGAGATCGAGGTCGAGGCGGACTCCGCCGTCGATGCCCTCGCCTTCCGTTGGGGCCAGTCGGGCGGTCCCGACTCGGGCGTGTTCTTCATGGAGGTGCGGGGCGAGCGCGCGGAGCTCGACTGCGACACGGTCGTCGATCGGGTCCAGGTGGCCATGGAGGTGGACCGATCGGACGCGGCAGAGCCGCTGTTGGCGTCCCTGGACGTGCGCTTCGACCAGGCCGAGCTCTGGCCGGAGGTGGTCGGTCCGCTCGCCTCCGCCGGTGACGCGGAGCACGAGCTGGAGTTGCTGTCGAGGGGGGTCGGCCGGCTCGACGTCACGGAGCTGAGGTTGAGCTCCGGGGACGAGGAGTACTCCTGTGGGGGGGCGCCCGACGTGGACCACGTGTACTCGCTTCAGCTGGAGTGGGACTTCGGCGCGGCGCCGCGCATCGCGCACCAGCAGCCGGGGGGGTACATCATCGCCGACTTCTGAGTCTGCACACCCGGCCGCTGGCCTCGCCCGAGCGACCGTTCAACGCCCCGCTCGACCGATCGGCGTCGCCCGCTCGCGGCCACGCCGTCCCGCCGCCATGCTCGGATCATGAGCGCCGACCCCACCTTCTGGAACAAGCTCGCGGACAAGTACGCGGCCCAGCCCGTCGCCGATCCTGCCGCGTTCGACCGCAAGACCGGGATCACCCGGGCCCTCATCGCGCCCGACCACACCGTGCTCGGCGTGGGGTGCGGCACCGGCTCGCTGCTGCTCCGACTGGCGCCGACGGGGGCGGACCTCGTCGGGCTGGACCTCAGCTCGGAGATGGTCCGGATCGCCGAGGGCAAGCGGGACGCGGCGGGAGCGGACAACGTGCGCTTCGAGGTCGGACCGTTCGACGAGACGTTCACGAGCTTCGCCCCCGGCACCCTCGACGGCGTGCTCGCGTTCAGCATCCTCCACCTCCTCGAAGACCTCCCCGCCGCGCTCGCCCGCATCCACGACCTCCTCCGTCCCGGCGGCTTCTTCGTCTCCTCGACCGTCACCCTTGGTGACACGTGGATGCCCTTGGGCGCCGTCGTGAGGGTGATGCGCTGGCTCGGCAAGGCGCCCTACGTGGCGACGCTGTCGACCGATCAGCTGCTGCGCGACATCGAGGCGGCGGGGTTCGTGGACGTGCAGCTGACCGACGTCGGCGCGACCTCGTCGACCGTCGCCTTCATCGTCGCGCGCAAGCCCTGACGAGTCAGGGGGCGGGGATCGCCGGGGGGCAGCCCCAGGGGGCGCCGCGGTCCAGCTCGATCGAGGCGGCGTCCAGCGGATCGAGGTCGAGCTCGGGGCCGCTCGGGGCGGGGTCCAGACGGTCGACCACGCCGGCCTCCAGCAGCGCTACCGCGAGCTCGTCGGCCATCGCCCGGTAGCCCGCCCAGTTCAGGTGGCAGACGTCCACGAACAGCTCCGGGCCGGGCAGGCCGTCCCGTTGGGCGTGGGCGTCGAGGTCGACGAGGTGGACGTGCTCGTGGGCCGCCGCGATCCGCCTCAGCTCCTCGTTGAACGACGGACGGATCAGCAGCGGGCGCGCCTCGGCGGCGATCTGGAGGAGCGGCCGCGCGTCGTCCGTCCGCCCCGCTCCCGCCAGCGCCGCGCCGACCACGCCCAGCAGCTCGACGCCGGCGTCGCACGCCGCCGCCGCCGCCAGCGCGTCCGAGAATCGCCCGTCCCGCCACGCCGCCAGCACCCCCGCCGCGCACCCCACGCTCGCGTCCGCCGCCAGCAGCCGCCCGACGAACGCCGCCGGGGCCCCGTCGGGGCGCGCCTCCAGCTCGGCCGCCAGGGGGCCCGCGCAGGCCGCGACGTCCGGCCGCAGCCCGCCGCCCCCCTCGTCCATCAGCGACCACCACAGGTTGTTCGGGACCGTCGCGAGCAGCACGGGCGTGCCCCCCGCGGCGTCGACCGCCGCCTCTACGTTCGCGACGAACCGCGCCCGGATCTCCCGCTCCGGCGGGCCGACGGCGTACAGCGCCGCCACGTCGCGCTGCATCGTCCGGTCCCGCGTCTCCCCGAACCAGAGCGCCATCCGCCGCGCCAGCGCGTGCTGCCGGAGTGTCCTCCGCAGCGGCGACGGCGCCGCGACGGGGTACTCGTTGTTGCCCGTCGCGATCACGAACGCGTCCGGCGCGACGGGCCCCAGCGCGGCCACCTTGGCCGCCACCCGCGACGACGCGTCCCCCATGCCCGCCAGGTTCAGGACCTCGCCGCGGTCCCCGAGCCGCTCCGACAGCCAGGACGGGATCCCCCCGGGCCGCGGCTTGATCCCCGGTGCGCCGTAGGGGTCGCCGAACATGAAGCTGCCGCCGAGCGTGACGACGCGGGCGCGGTCCCCGCTCGGGGCGCCCAGCTCGCCGATCGGGGAGTTGATCTCGGCGTAGAGGGTCGTCGCCCAGCCGTCGCCCTCCCGCTCCAGCAGCGGCTCGACCACGTGGACGGTGACGTCCTCCAGCAGCAGGTCCCGCAGCCACGGCCCCCGCCCCTGCCGCTCCGCCCAGACGTGCAGCCCCCCGAGCACGACCGCCGGCACGGCCACCGCGAAGACCGCCATCCGCGCCCGTCCGGGCCTCCGCCGCTCGCCCTCGACCATCGGGGGAGCGTACCCTGAGGCGATGCGACGGCTCGCGATCACGGCGGTCTGCGCGCTCGCCCTCGGCGGCTGCCGCGGCGAGGCGCCGTTCGAGCCCCCCGCCCCCGGACCGCCGCCGGCGACCCCCCCCCCCGAGGGCTACGTCGTCGTCCCCCCGGGCTCGTTCACGATGGGCTCGCCCCGCGACGAGCGCGGCCGCTACGACAACGAGGGGCCGACCCGCCGCGTCACGATCACCCGCCCCTTCCTCCTCCAGCAGCACGAGGTCACGCGGGCGCAGTTCGCCGCGTTCGTCGAGGCCACGGGCCACGTCACGTCGGTCGAGCAGGCGGGGTGGGGGATGGGCGCGAACGGCCACGAGCGGCGCGACGGCATCACCTGGAAGGAGCCTCCGTCGGACCACGGCGACGTCTTCGGCCCCGACCACCCCGTCGTCCTCGTGAGCTGGCACGACGCCGTCGCGTACGCCGACTGGCGGAGCGGGCAGGACCAGCTCGCGCCGTGCCGCGAACCCTCCTGCACCGGCTGGCGGCTGCCCACCGAGGCGGAGTGGGAGTGGGCCGCCCGCGCCGGGACCTCCGGCTCCCACGGCGCCGTCACGGTCGAGGGGTCCAACTGCGCCGGCGACCCCGCCCTCGCCAAGGTCGCCTGGTTCTGCGGCAGCAGCGAAGGCGCCCCCCACGAGGTCGGCCGGCTGGAGCCCAACGCGTGGGGCCTGTACGACATGCAGGGGAACGTCTGGGAGTGGGTCGGCGACTCCTACGACGAGTACGGCCGGAAGCCCGCCACCGACCCGACCGGCGGCACCGACGACGCCGACAAGGCGACCCGCGGCGGCGGCTGGGGGAGCCGGATCGAGGACTGCCGGACGGCCGTCCGGGTGGGGGACGAGGCCCAGAAGGGGTTCGACAACCTCGGCTTCCGGCTGGCCCGGACGATCGCCCCCTAGGTCAGAGCTCCAGCATCCGCTCGATGGGGGCCAGGGCCGCCAGCCGGAGCTCCTCGTCGAGCTCGATCCGGGGCTCCAGGTCGCGCAGGCAGAGGTACAGCTTCTCGAGCGTGTTGAGCTTCATGTAGGGGCAGTTGTTGCAGGCGCAGCCCGCCTCCGGGGGGAGGGGGAGGAACGTCTTGTCCGGCGCCGCCTTCCGCATCTGGTGGAGGATCCCCGACTCCGTGGCGACGATCATCGTGGACGCCTCGTCCTCGGTCGCGAACGTCAGCAGCGAGCTGGTCGAGCCGATGTGGTGGGCGTGCCGGAGGATGACGTCCTCGCACTCGGGGTGCGCGATGACCTTGGCGTCGGGGTGCTCCTCCAGCAGCTTGAGCAGCTTCCGCTCGCTGAAGGTCTCGTGGACGACGCAGGTCCCCTGCCAGAGCAGCATCTCCCGCCCCGTCTGCCGCTGCAGCCAGGCCCCGAGGTTCCGGTCGGGGGCGAAGAGGATCGGCTGATCGGCGGGGAAGGAGTCGATGACGCGGCGGGCGTTGGAGGACGTGCAGATCAGGTCCGACTCCGCCTTGGTCGCGGCCGAGCAGTTGATGTAGCTGACGACGGCGTGGTCGGGGTGGAGCTCCTTGAACCGGCGGAGGGCCTCGGCGGGGCAGGAGTCGGCGAGGCTGCAGCCGGCGTTCAGGTCGGGGAGGACGACGATCTTGTCGGGGTTCAGGATCTTCGCCGTCTCGGCCATGAAGTGGACGCCGCAGAAGACGATGACGTCCGCGTCGGTGTCGCGCGCGGCGCGGCTGAGCTGCAGCGAGTCCCCGAGGAAGTCCGCCAGATCCTGGATCTCCCCCTCCTGGTAGTAGTGGGCCAGGATCACGGCGTTCCGCTCGCGGCGGAGGCGCTCGATCTCGTCGTGCAGGTCGAGCGTGGGGTCGACGGCGGGCGGATCGAGGAGGTTCAGGGCCGACATTTGCGGCGTGTATAGCGACGCGACCGGGCCGCTGCAATTAGGATCCCCTCTCGTGAGGAGGCGACTGCTCGGGATCGGGACCGCTGCGTTGACGCTGGCCGCGTGCGGCGGCGGCGACGCTGACGCGCCCGCGGAGACGCCCGCGCCCGTCGTCGAGGCGACCCCCGAGGCGACCCCGGAGCCCACCCCCGAGGCCGTCACGCTGGAGGACGCGACCGTCGTCCACGTCATCCTCGAGGAGGTCGTGGCGCCGCCCCCGCTGCCCGAGCGGAGCCCCCTGGCGCGCGACGTCGGGGTGACCGCGGCCGGCGTTCCCTCGGCCGAGTACCTCCGCTGGGACCGCGCCCGCGCCGACGTCGTCGACACCGTCGCCGCGCTGGAGGAGGGCTACGGCGCCTCGGGGGCGGCGATCGCCCTGGTCGAGTGGCGCATCCGCTGGGGCGAGGACGCCGAGGCGGGGGAGGCGCGACGGTGGGCCGTCTGCGCGCTGCCGTGCACCGTCGAGGACGGCTTCGTCGCCGCCGCGGCCCACCACCCGGTCCACCCCCTCACGCAGCCGCGCCCCCTCTTCGCGCACCGCCCCGGCACCGCCGACGTCCACCTCCGGCCGGGCGACGACGGCCTCGCCGTGAGCCACGGCGAGCAGCCGCTGTGGCAGGGCGGCGAGCCCGCCGGCGCCGCCTCCGGAGAGGAGGACGTCTCCGTCCCCGTGCTGCTCGCGGACGGCGTCACCGCCGCGGAGTGGTCGTGGACGGCGACGCGGACGCTGCGGGTGGCCGGCGTCCGGACGAAGACGTTCGCGCTGACCATGGCCGCCGACCCGCCCGAGGGGAGCACCCGTGTCCTCCCCCGCATCGGCGCCAACCCCGACAAGCCCCGGCTGCTGGGGGTCGAGGGCGTCCGCGAGGCGTGGCCCTGGCCCGACGCCGACCGGCTCAGCGGCGGCTTCAAGGTCAAGCCCAGCCCCGCCGACTACGGGCTCAAGCTGGAGCGGATCGCCAAGGAGGTGCTGTGGTTCCCGACGACCCGGCAGGCGGGCGACGGCAAGGCCGAGTTCGACACCTACGTCCTCACCTCGGGGGCGACGGCGATGACGGTGGAGCCGTTCCCGGACGGGGCGGACGTCCTCGGGGGGACGAAGGCGGTGGACGGACGGATCGTGGTTGCGTCCCCCTCGGGCTTCGAGGTCGACCAGCGGGCGGGCCACGTCGCCGGGATGCTGGAGCACTACCAGACGGTGCTTCCGCTGAAGGACCCGGGGGACAGCAAGCCGGACCCGTGGATCGTCTACTCGGTCAAGGAGCCGGTCGGCGTGGTCGCGGGGAGCGCGGGTCCCCGGCTGTTCGCCGTGACCGTCGACGACGACGCGGACGAGGCGTGGTCGGTGGCCCAGGCGTGGGCGCGGCTCCATCTCGCGCCCCACCTCGCGACCCGGAGCCCGGCCGCCCGGGACTTCGTCGCCTGGGCGCTGGCGCAGCTCGTCGACGGCCGCCCGGACACCTCGGTCTACATGCACACGTTCGGCACCGCCGGCGACGACGTCGTGCAGGTGTGGCGCGACTGGCTCGTCGACCCCGACCGGAAGGGGGCCGCCGATCCGGGCGAGTTCCTGGCGTTCGTGGAGCGGCAGCTGCCCGACCTCGCGGAGCAGCTCCGGCGGGACCTCGTGGAGCGGCGGTTCTCCATCGAGGCGCTGCCCGCGTCCCTCGACTTCGAGCCGGGGTCCGCCGTCGTCGCGACCGCGAGCGGCGAGCTGGGGGGGGACGGGGCCATCCTCGCCGTCCACCTCCCCGAGGGGGCCTCGCACGAGCCGGTCGAGGTCACGGTGACGCCGTCCGGCCGCACCGGCCACGTCCGCTGGGCCGCCCGCCTCGTCGCCGAGCGCTACTGGCAGGAGGCCGCCACCGACCCCGGCGCGCGGGCGTACCTCCTCGAGAAGCTGGGGGCCACGACGGGGCTGCCGTCGGACGAGCCGGAGGCCGAGGCGGAGACCCCCCGGGTCATCGCGCCGCCGAGCCAGCGCCAGGCGATCGCCGAGGCGGGCCGCCCCCAGGAGCGGAAGGTCACCAAGCCGAGGCGGCAGGGGCCGATGACGGCGAGCGTGCAGCACGACGACAAGCCCGCGGGGCGGTCGACGGTGCTGGTGCTGGTGTGGGGGGACCCGGGGATGAGCGCCGAGGTGAAGGTGACGTCCGCCGTGGAGGCTCCCGAGGAGCCCGCGGAGCCGGCGGAGCCCGCGGCGGAGGAGGCCGCCACCCCGGCGGCGGAGGAGTCGGTCGAGTGACGGTCGGAAGCAGCCCCCCGCGCCTCGACGGCGCCCCCAAGGTCACGGGCGACGCCCGCTACGTCGACGACCTCCAGCTCGACGGCATGCTCTACGGCGCGACGGTCCGGAGCCGCTGCGCGCGGTCCCGGTACCGCGGCTTCGAGCTCGACCCGGCCTACGACTGGAGCGACGTCGTCGTCGTCACCCACGAGGACATCCCCGGGGGCAACTTCATCGCCCTGATGGTGGACGACCAGCCCGCGCTGGTGGAGTCCGAGGTCCGCCACCCCGAGGAGCCGGTGGTGCTGCTCGCGGCCCCGACCCGGGAGCAGGTGGAGGAGGCCCGCCGCCACGTCCGCCTCCTCGAGGACGAGCAGGCGCCGGTGCTGGACGCCCGCGCGTCGCGGCGCGACCCGGACAACATCCTCAGCCACCTGGAGATCCACAAGGGCCACGGGGCCGGCTGCGTGGACCGCGCCCTGGCGGCGCACCCCGACGCGATCCTCGTCGAGGGGACGTACTTCACCGGCGCCCAGGAGCAGATGTACATCGAGCCCCAGGGCGTCATCGCGCGGCCGTGGGGGGACGCCCGCGGGGTCGAGGTCGTCGGCTCGCTGCAGTGCCCCTACTACGTCGTGACGGCGCTCGCGCAGCTCCTCGACGTCCCCCCCGAGCAGGTCAAGGTCGTGCAGGCGACGACCGGCGGGGGGTTCGGGGGCAAGGAGGAGTACCCGTCGATGGTGTCGGCGCACGCCGCGCTCCTGGCGCTGAAGGCGGGGCGGCCGGTCAAGCTCGTCTACGACCGGACCGAGGACCTGAGCTGCACCACGCGCCGCCACCCCGCGTGGACGACGCACCGGACCGCGGTCGCGCCGGACGGCGAGCTCCTCGCCATGGAGGTCGACACGGTGATGGACGGGGGCGCGTACACGACGCTGTCGCCGGTCGTCCTCAGCCGCGCCCTGATCCACGCGCTGGGGCCCTACCGCTGCGAGCACGCGAGCGTGACCGGCGACATCGTCATGACCAACACGCCCCCCAACGGCGCCTTCCGGGGGTTCGGGGCGCCGCAGGTGTGCTTCGCGAGCGAGCGGCACGTCGACCGGATCGCGCGGACGCTGAGGCGGGACCCGGTGGAGCTGCGGCGTCAGCTGGCGCTCCGGGTGGGGGACACGACGCTGACGGGGCAGACCCTGGAGACGTCGGTGGCGTCGGACGAGGTGCTCGACGTGGCCTTGGGCGCGGCCGACTGGGACCGCCGGCGGGCCGAGGCGGAGGCGATCAACGCGCGCGGCGGCCTCCCCCCCGCCGACCCGCTCCCCGGCCTCGGCGACGCCCGCCGCCTCCGCGGCGTCGGCATGTCCTTCTTCTTCCACGGCGCGGGCTTCACCGGCAACGGCGAGGCGCGCATCAAGGGCCGCGTCCGGATGGAGGTCCGGCCCGACGGGGAGGTGGTCATCTACTCCGCCTCGACGGACATCGGCCAGGGGACGCGGACGGTGTTCCCGCAGATCGCGGCGGAGACGCTGGGGGTGCCGATCGACCGCATCGGGCTGCACGATCCCGACACCTCGGTCGTCCCCGACAGCGGCCCCACGGTCGCCTCGCGCACCCTCATGGTGGTCGGCAAGGTCGTCCAGGACTGCAGCGAAGTCCTCCGCGAGCGGCTCGGATGGGGCGGGTCCGGAGACTGGGACGCCTGCGTGGCGAGGTTCCTGGCCGGCGGCGGCGATCCGTCGGTCGAGCTCGAGTACCAGACGCCGCCGAACGTCCAGTGGGACAACGACACCTACCAGGGCGAGGCGTACCCCTGCTACGCGTGGGCCTGCGACGTCGTGGAGGTCGAGGTCGACCCCGACACGTACGAGACGCGCATCACGGGGTTCTGGAGCGCGCAGGACGTGGGCAAGGCGGTCCACCCCGTCCTCGTCAGCGGCCAGCTTGAAGGCGGCTCGCTCCAGGCGCTCGGGTTCGCGGTGCTGGAGGAGATGAAGTTCGCGGGCGGGCACCTGGTCAACAACCGGATGACGAACTGCATCATCCCGACGGCGCTGGACGCCCCCGAGATGGACATGCGGCTGGTGGAGGCGCCGTTCGAGGGCGGGCCCTTCGGCGCGAAGGGGATCGGGGAGCTGCCCATGGACGGCGGCGCGCCCGCGGTCCTCGCCGCGATCGAGCACGCGACGGGGCTGAGCCTGGACGCGCTCCCGGCGAGTCCGGAGGCGCTGATGGCGGCGGCCGCGGAGGGGGGACGATGAGGAACGTCGACGGCGGGCTGACGGTCCGCTTCACGCTCAACGGCGAGGCCGTCGAGATCCGGAACGTCCCCCCCATGGAGCGGCTCCTCGACACGCTCCGCGAACGGGCGCGCGCGACGGGCACGAAGGAGGGGTGCGGCGAGGGCGAGTGCGGGGCCTGCACGGTCCTCATCGACGGGGCGCCGTCGGTCGCCTGCCTCGTGCCGACGTTCCAGGTGGACGGCGAGGACGTCGTCACCGTGGAGGGGCTCGCCGAGGGCGGCCGGCTGAGCGCGCTGCAGGCCGAGTTCCTGGACGCCGGGGGGGCGCAGTGCGGCATCTGCACGCCGGGCTTCCTGGTCGCCGCGCGGGCGCTCCTGGACGAGAACCCGGCGCCGACGCGGGCCGAGATCCGGGAGGGGCTGGCGGGGAACCTCTGCCGCTGCACCGGCTACCAGAAGATCGTCGACGGCGTGGAGCGCGCCGCGGCGGTGGAGCGGGGCGGCGATGCTGGCTGACCTGACCGTCCACCGGCCGGCGTCGCTGGACGAGGCGCTGGCGCTGCTCGCCGACCCGCCGGGAGGGACGAAGCTGACCCCGCTGGCGGGGGGGACGGACCTGATGGTCGTCCTCAACTCGCGGGCCGTCGTCCCCGACGCGGTCCTCGACCTGTGGAAGCTCGACGAGCTCCGGGGCATCCGGCCGCTGGACGGCGGGGGCCTGTACGTCGGCGCCCTGACGACGTACCGCGCCCTCATCGCGTCGCCCCTGGCGAACGAGCGGTGCCCCTCGCTGGTCGAGGCGTCGCGGACCGTGGGCGCCGTCCAGATCCAGTCGCGGGGGACGCTCGGAGGGAACGTCGCCAACGCCTCCCCCGCCGGCGACACGCTCCCGGTGCTCCTCGCGCAGGGGTGCGACGTCGTGCTCCGGAGCCGCGACGGCGGGGAGCGGACGGTGTCGTTCGACGGCTTCTACGCCGGCTACCGGCAGCCGGACATCCGCCCCGGCGAGCTGATCGTCGGGTTCCGTCTCCACGCCCTCCCGGCGGGCGCGTCCACGTGGTTCCGGAAGGTGGGGACGCGGCTCGCGCAGGCGATCAGCAAGGTCGTCCTCGCGGGCGTCGCGTCCACGGCCGCCGACGGGACGATCGCGCACCTCCGGCTGGCCGCGGGGAGCGTGGCGCCGACCCCGGTCCGGTTGACCTCGGCGGAGGCCGCCGCGATCGGGGGCCGCCCCGCCGACGTGGCCGCCGCCGCGGGGGCCGCCGCGCGCAACGACGTCGTCCCCATCGACGACGTCCGGAGCAACGCGGGCTACCGGCGCGAGGTGTCCGGCCGGCTCGTCGAGACCTGGATCCGCTCTCTCTAGGGGGCGAGCGCGTCGGTGCAGTCGGGGAAGCTCTTCAGGCTTCCCGTGCACGCCTTCTCGGCCAGCGAGGCGAGATCCGGGGAGACGCCTCGGACGGCCTTCATCGACTGCCCCGCGAGGCGCACGGACTGGACGGTGACGCGCTTGAGGCCGTCCCGCGCGGGCGCCTCCTCCATGGACGTGAGCTTCCGGAACGACTCGTCGGCGAGCCGAATCGATTCGGCGAACCACGCCCGGGCCCGGTCGTCGCCGCAGGAGTCGGCGGCGCGGCAGCCGAGGTAGGCGGCGAAGGCGGCGCGGCTCCCGGCAGCGCAGCCGAGGAACTCGTCGCCGCAGGCGCCGGCGAACTCCTTGGCGACGACCTCGACGGCGCCGAGCCGGTCGTCGGCGTCCGGCAGCCCGGGCGCGACGAGCTCGTTGTACGTCACCTGCACCTCGCCCAGATCGACGGCGGTCTGGTGCTCCCACGGCTCCAGCTCGAGCCGGTCGGAGAGCCGCGCGGCGGTGGCCGGCGCGGCGGTCTCGGGCTCGGGCGGCGTCGGCCCCGGCTCCTCCTTCTGGAGCAGGACGACGACGAAGGCGACGGTCACCCCGGCGAAGAGCAGCAACGCGACGAGGAGGCCCAGGAGGCCGCTGCTCTGCTGGCCCTTCTTGCCCTTGCGGGGGGTGGCCCCGCCGAGGGTGCCGGTGCGGCGCATCGCCCCCGTGGAGCGGCCCCCGGTGCGGACGCGCCCCGTCCCGCCGCCCTTGGTCTGCCTCATCCGGCGGGACTGCGTGGACGTCATCGCGGGCGTCCCCCGGGCGGGGGTGGCGGCCGCCAGCGCCTTGGTCTCGACGCGCTCGGCCTCGGCCTTCTCGGGCTCGGGC
>CAYFOA010000007.1:0-81847 GCA_964344575.1 uncultured Rickettsiales bacterium
CTTCGTGCCCATCCTCACCGAGGAGGCTTGACTCGAGGTCCCGGTATCTCAGTCGCAGTCGGCTCCGCGCTCGATCCAGAGCCGAATGCGGTCCGCCTCGCAAGCCTCGAGCTCGACTCCGGAGTGCTGGTCTGTGACTGCCGCGAACAGCGGACTGCCGTCGGGATTCCCCGGGTCGACGGCCGCGCAGGCGCCCTCGGCGGAGGACAGGTCGAGGTCGGCCTCGAAGGACGGGCTGCCGTGGCAGGACCCGAACGCACAGCTGCTGTCGAAGGTCTCCGTCACCAGCTCGGTCAGCGTCGCCGTGTCCGCCGCGCAGGAGTCGTCGTCGTCGCCGTCCCGGACCGGAGCGCAGCCGATCAGCGCCGCCGCCAGGACCAGCCCGACGGACCGGCCCGCCGTCACGGGCTGAGCACCTCGCGGCCCGTCGCCGCGGCGACGACGTCGTCCACGTAGAAGCGGATCGGGGACGCCTCGTTGGCGATCCAGAGGGCCGCCTGGTCCGCGAAGAAGGGGGAGTCCGGGTCCGCCGCCTGGCCGCCGGGGATCACGTTGACGCCGTGCATGCCGTCCGGGTCCAGGGCGACCACCATTCGCATCACGGGGCCGCTGCCGTAGCTGAAGTCCGTGCTCCGGATGCCCCCCGCCGCGTCGATGCAGCCGCCGTCGCAGGGGCGCGGGAAGCCCGTCAGGCCGCGCCTCGGGTCGCCGAAGCCGGGCTCCGGATCCGCCAGGGGGAGCACCTCCGGGGTGATGTCCATGTCCGCGAACAGGCCCCCCACCAGCTCGTCCCCGCCCAGCTCGCTCGCGATGAAGCTCTCCATCTTCACGAAGTGCTTCAGGCCCCAGATCCACGTGTCCTGATCGTCGCTGTTGAAGCCGCCGCTGCGGTCGTCGCCGTAGGGCGAGGCGAGGTAGTCGAGGGCGTTGACGAGCTCCCGGATCGCGATCTCGTGCCGCGACTCCGTCTGGTCCGCCGTCCCCAGGTCGTCCCAGAACACCGACTCCCCGGTCTCGGGATCGAGGGACGCCAGCTCCGAACCGCTCGGGCCCACGTTGTCCACCATCGCCTTGAGCGTCCGGAACCGGCCGTAGTCGCCGTAGGGACGGAACAGCCCCGGCAGCCCCTCGTCGTTGAACGTCCCGCCCACGAAGCGGCCCCACCACGCGTTCCAGATCATCGTCGCGATCGCGTCCTCCACCTCGTCCGCCGACGGCGCCGGGTCGTAGACGGTCTCCACCCCCGAGTGCGCGATCAGCCCGCGGTCGCTCCACGCCTCGAGCCGCCCCCACGCCTCCTCGATCGCCGCCTGGTGGTCCAGGTACAGCTGCCCCGCCCGCCCCTCCGTCGTGGCCGGGTCCTGGAAGTCGTCCGCCGCGTTGTTCTGCGCCCACGCCAGCGCGTCCAGCAGCACCGGCAGGAACTCCGTCGCGTAGCGCGACTTGTGGTCCGCCTGGATGCCCGCCATCGACTCCACCGTCTGCGGCTGGGCGACGATCAGCTCCTCGATCCGCGACGCCCGGTCCGTCCCCGCCCACGGCCCCCCGATGTAGTAGGGGTCGTTCCAGAGGTCGTTGTCGAACGTCCCCGACCACGGCGCGTTGTTGCTGTTGATGACGTACCCCTGGTCCGGGTTCAGCCCGTGCGGGTACTCCTCCGGCGACAGCGCGCAGGCCAGCTCGTCGTCCTTCGCCGGGTCGATGTAGCCGTCGGCGTCGTAGCCGATCGAGAAGGACGGGTAGAGCGTCCCGTCGATCAGCAGCGCCGGGTTCGCGCCGGGGAGCGGCACCCCGTCGTCGTCGCGCGGGAGGTAGCTCCGGCAGGGCATCCCCTGGAACCCCGTGTAGAGGATGTTCCCGTCCCGGTCCGCCGCCGCCCAGTGCTGCGAATACGACGTCATCCCCTGCAGCTCGCGGTGCCACTCGTTCACGTCCGACGCCTTGTTCATCCCGTCCTGCCGGACCCCCATGTGGCGCTCGCTGTAGTGCGTCCCCGCGCCCGTGATCGCGGTGATCACGCCGTCGCCGTCCGCGTCCCCGGCCACGATCCAGCGCCCGAAGATGTTCACCGCCGCCGCGTCGTCCGCCTGGCTCCCGACCTCGGTCCCCTCCAGCGAGAAGATCGGCCGGTCGCTGGCCGTCTGCCAGCGCGTGATGACCTCGTCCCGGGCCTCGCTCCCGAGCACCGCGCCGACCGTGTACGTCTCCTCGATCTCCTCCAGCGGCAGCTCCTCGCCCCCGAAGATCGTCGCGAACGGGCGGCCGTCCGGGCCGAGCACGATCTCGTCCCGGTAGTAGTCGTTGATGTCGGACGTCTGCGACGTGTGCGCCCACGCGACGTCGCCGTTGGTCCCGGGGCCCATCAGGGGCATGCCCGGGATCGTCGTCCCGATGGTGTGGAGGTCGCCGCCGCCGAGGAGCGACGTGTCCATGTGGACGCGGTACAGGAACGACGGCGAGGTCAGCGCGAGGTGCCCGTCGCCCGCCAGGATGGCCACCCCGTCCGCCGATCGGGACGGACCGATGGCCCACGTGTTCGACCCCCAGGGCTCGTCGCCGCCGGGCCGGAAGAGGCGCCGCCGCTCCATCCGGTCGGCGAGCTCGAGCGCCCGGTCCATCGTCCCCCGCTCGACCCCCGGCCCCAGCGGCGCGACCCGCCCGCTCGGCCCGCCGCGGGCCTCCGGGGGCTGGAACCCGCCGCTGCTGTCGACGGGGAACACCGGCGCGATGTTGTTCCAGATGTCGAGCGACGCCCCCGCCGCGCGGAGGTCGCCCTTGTGCAGCCCGTCGCCGTACGCCAGCAGCGCCTCCTCCTTCTCCTGGCGCTTCAGGTCCGTCGTCTCGAAGCCGCTGACGTAGTTGACCGTCGAGGCCACCCCGCCGAGGTGGAGCAGCGTCCACGGCTGCATCATCTCCGCCGCCGAGGAGAAGCCGAGGAGGGCGTACGCGATGTCGATCTCGTAGGGCGGGTCGAGCTGGCCCGCCGCGACCGCGTCGATGTACTCGTTGACGCCGCCCACGAACCCCTCGAGGCGGTCGAGCAGCGGCCCGTCCGTCCCGTCGACGATCTGCTGGGCGATGCGGCGGCCGTTCCGGGAGCGCGTCTCGATGTCCGTCTCCAGCCCCTGGTCGCCGAACACCGGCGCCAGCTCGCCCATCCCGTTGCGGGCGATGAGGTCCATCTGGAAGAAGCGGTCGCGGGCCATCGTGAAGCCGAGCGCGCAGCCGAGGTCCCGCTCGTTCGTGGCGTAGACGTGGGGGACGTTGTGCTCGGTGCGGACGACGTGGACCGGCGCCGAGAGGCAGCCGAGCTGCCAGCTCTCGGTCTGCGCCACGGCCTCCAGCGGGTTCGGGACCGGGGGCTCCGGCTCGGGCTCGGGGCAGGCCGCGAGGAGGGCGACGAGGGCGAAACAAAGGGGCCGCGGGCTCGACATGCGCGCGACTATACAGAAGACTCTGTCGCCTCCCCGTGCGTCATCTGGCCCTCTGTCTGGCAGCCGTCTTCAGCTGCAACTCGCCGCCTGCGGAGGCCCCTCCGGAGGCCTCCGCGCAGGCCGCCAAGGCGCCCGCGTCCGAGCCGGAGACCGCCGCCGCGCCGCCGGCCGCCGTCGAGGCCGAGGCCGCGGCCGAGGCCGGCGAGCTGTGCCGGATCCGGGTCGACACCGGCGACGGGTGGACCGACCGGGGCGAGGTCGGCTGCCCCGCGGACGGGACCGTCCGGGTCGCGATCGTGGGCGACGTCGGGCTCCCCGGGGCCATCCTCGACGCCACCACCGCCGGCCTCCTCCGGGCCTGCCCCGAGGCCGGGGGGTGCCAGCTCCTCGCCATCCCCGGCGACCTCGTCTACACCGACGGCGCCGACGCCGAGCGGGTCTGGAAGGCGGTCTGGGACGACGCCCTGAGCCGCCCCGGCGTGTTCGCCGTCACCGTCCTGGGGAACCACGAGTACCGGCACGAGCCGAACCCCGAGCTGAAGCGGGAGGCGGTGTTCGGGTCCGACGGGCGGGCCGGGATGATCGTCCCCGCGGCGAACTACGCGGTCCGCCTCGACGGCCCCGACGGCACGCCCCGGCTCGCCCTCGCCGCCCTCGACACGGACACCTTCGTCCGCGGCGAGCCGACCGACGCCCTGGAAGCGGCGCTCGCGCGCGCGTGCGAGGTGGGCGCGCCGGTGGTCGCGGTGGGCCACCACCCGCCGAGCAGCCAGGGGCTCCACCACCTGCACGAGGCGCCGCTGGAGGCGTCGATCCGGAAGCTGCTCCTCGGCGCCCCCGAGGGGTGCCCGCTGGTCGCCGCGTTCGCGGGGCACGACCACGACCTGCAGGCCTGGCCGGCGGGGTGCGAGGAGGCGGGCATGCCCGCGGTGGTCGTCTCCGGCGTCGCCGGGAAGGGCTTCCGGCCGCCGGGGCCGGGCCACCTGACGCCGTGCCCCGCCAACGGGGCGACCGGTGCGTACCACGCAGGGCCGCGGGCGGACGGCGGGTTCGCGCTGTTCGAGCTCCGGGCCGACGGCACGTCGACGGTCCGCCTCCACGACACGGTCGCGGCCGGCCCCCTGACGACCCTGGAGCTGGCCGCCCCTGCGGCGGCGCCCTCCCCGACGAAGGCGAAGGAGTAGCGATGCAGTACGTCAACCTCGGACGGAGCGGGCTGAAGGTCTCGCGCGTGGCCCTCGGGTCGTGGCTGACGTACGGCAGCAGCGTCGACGGGACGGGGACGGGCGCGTGCGTCCGGGCGGCCCTGGACGCGGGCGTGATCTTCATCGACACCGCCGACGTCTACGCCCGCGGGGAGGCCGAGACGGTGCTCGGGGGCGTGCTCGACGGGGTCAAGCGCAGCTCCTACGTGCTCGCGTCCAAGGCGTTCTGGCCGATGTCGGACGACCCGAACGACCAGGGCCTGTCGCGCAAGCACCTCTTCGAGTCGTGCCACGCGAGCCTCCGCCGGCTGCGGACGGACTACCTCGACCTGTACCAGTGCCACCGCTACGACCGGCACACCCCGGTCGCCGAGACGGTCCGCGCGATGGGGGACCTGATCGCGCAGGGGAAGGTCCTGTACTGGGGCGTGAGCTGCTGGCGGGCGTCGCAGATCAAGGACGCCTGCCACATCGCGGACAAGCTCGGCGTCCCCCGCCCGATCAGCAACCAGCCGCCGTACAACCTGGTGAACCGGTCGATCGAGCAGGAGGTGATCCCGGCGTCGATCGAGGAGGGGCTCGGCCAGGTGGTGTTCAGCCCGCTCGCGCAGGGGCTCCTGACGGGCAAGTACAGCGGCGGCAAGCTCCCCGCGGGGAGCCGCGGCGCGGACGAGCAGCGCAACGTCTTCATGCGGGGTCACCTCGCGGACGCGGAGCTGCTGTCGCGGGTGGACCGGATGGTCGCGATCGCGAAGGAGCTCGACACGACCCCGGCGCGGCTGGCCCTGGCCTGGTGCCTCCGCGACGACGCGGTCGCCTCGGTGATCGTCGGCGCGACGCGGACGTCCCAGGTCGAGGACAACGTCGCGGCCGCGAACCTCGAGCTGAACGAGGACGTCCTCAGCGCCCTCGACGAGCTGTTCCCCGGCCCCGAGGAGCTCCCGGAGTTCTAGGCTTCGCCGAAGCGGTCCCGCCTGCTCAGAAGTCCTGGTCCGGGACCTCCACCACCACGTCGCCCTGGACCAGCGTCTGGCAGCCGAGGCGGTCGTGCTCGCCTTCCTTGACCACGTCCAGGGTCGCCCGCTCCATGCGGTCGATTCCGCTCACGTCGCCGCTGATCAGGACGATCCGGCAGCTCCCGCAGGAGCACATCCCGCCGCAGTAGTGGTTCAGGTCCACGTCCGCGTCCAGCGCGGCGTCCAGGATCGACGTGCCGCGCTTCACAGTGGTCGTCACGTCCAGGTTCGCGAACGTGAGCGTGACGTCCGTGCCCGCCGCCGGTCGCTCCTTGACCGCCTGGTTCCAGTCCTTCGGGACGGGCCGCTCCTCCGCGACCACCTTGTCGCGGACCTTGCCGAGCAGCTTCCGGACGAGGCCCAAGCGGGGTCAGCCGATCACGGGGAGGCTGCGCTTGGCCGCCTTCGACGGGCCCGCCTTCTCGGCCTCCGCTTCGGCGACCGCGTTGAGCGCGACGATCCGCTCGGCGAGGTCGCGCGCGAGATCGACGAACGCCGCCGCCGTGGGGGACTCCGGCTCGGCCTCCACGATCGGCATCCCCCGGTCGCCGCACTCGCGCACCGCGGGCACCAGCGGCAGCTCGCCGAGGAACGGGATGTCCATCTGCTCGGCCGCCGCCTTCGCGCCCCCGTGGTCGAACAGGAAGTGCTTCTTGTCGCAGCCGTCGCACACGAAGTACGACATGTTCTCGACCAGCCCGAGCACCGGGATCTTGACCGAGTCGAACATCGTCTTCGCCCGCACGACGTCCGCCAGCGCGACCGTCTGCGGGGTCGACACGATCACCGCGCCCGTCACCTTCAGCGCCTGCGCCATCGTCAGCTGGGCGTCGCCCGTCCCCGGCGGCATGTCGACCACGAGGTAGTCGAGCTCCCCCCACTGCACGTCCTTGAGGAACTGCGTGACCGCCCCGTGGACCATCGGCCCGCGCCAGATCATCGCCTTGCTCGGCGGCAGGAAAAACCCCATCGACATCAGCTTCATCCCGTACTTCGGGATGGGGTCGATCGTCTTGCCGTCCTTGCTGAAGACCTGCTCGTGGGCGTCGAGCATGGTGGGGACGGACGGACCGTAGATGTCCGCGTCCATCAGCCCCACGCGCGCGCCGCTGCGGGCCAGCGCGCAGGCGAGGTTGCTCGCCACCGTCGACTTGCCCACGCCGCCCTTGCCGGACGCGACGAGCACGATGTTCTGGACCCCGGCGATCGCCTCGGGCCCCTCCTCGCCGCGGATGCCGCCGCCGTGGCGGCCGCGCGTGACCTCCGGGAAGCCTCCGGACGCCGCCTGCTTCTTCTTGCCGAACATGCGCCCCATCTAGACGAAGGGGACGCCCGCGGCAACCGACTTCACATGCTGAGGCCGCCGTCGACGTCGATGCAGCGCCCCGTGAAGTAGCCGCACTCGATGACGAACCGGACCGCCGTGAAGATCTCCTCCGGCGTCCCCACCCGCCGCAGGGGCACGCCGCGGACCAGCTTCTCCAGCATCTCGGGGCGCATCCCGTCGAGGATCGGCGTCTGCACGAACCCCGGCGCCACCGCGCCGGTCCGGATGCCGAACTTCGCCAGCTCCTCCGCCCACAGCTTCGTGTCGGCGACGAGCCCCGCCTTGGCAGCGCTGTAGTTCCCCTGGCCCCGGTTGCCGTGGCGGGACACCGAGCTGATGTTCACCACGACGGCCTCGCCGCCGCCCGCTGCCGCCCCGCTGTCGATGTGCTGCTGCGCGAACGCCCGGGTGCACAGGAACGGCCCCGTGAGGTCGACCGCGATCACCTGGTTCCAGTGGTCCAGCGACATCGTCCGCTTGACCTTGCCCGTCTCCCGGTCGACCGACACGAGCATCGCGTCGCGGAAGATGCCGGCGTTGTTGACGAGGACGTTCAGCCCCCCCATCAGCTCGGCGGCGGTCGACGTCATCGACGCCACGGACCCCTCGTCGGCGACGTTCGCCTCCAGCACGTGCACCGTCCCGGCCAGCCCCTCGGCCGCCTCCAGCGTGCCCGTCAGCCCCTCGGCGCTGACGTCCGCGGCGACCACCTGTGCGCCCGCGCGGGCCAGCTCCAACGTGAACGCGCGGCCCATTCCACTGCCGCCACCGGTAACGATCGCCTTGACCTCGCTAAGCTGCATCTCGATCTCCTTCCCGTTCGTTCGGGGAGGCGAGTCCTAGCATCTTTTGTTGCAACGCACCATTCCCACCCTCACGTGGCTCTGCGCGGGCGCCTTCGCGGCGGCGCTGGCGGGACGTCACGGCATCGAGCGACTCCTCGTGGCCGGCGGCGAGCTGGCCCTGACCGCCGACGTGCTCGGACGGATCGATCGCTCGGACTTCTTCTTCGGCCTCGCCCTCGCCGTCTTCGTCGCACCGTTCGCGTGGCGGCCCGGGACGGGCCGGAAGGTCGTCGCCTGGGCCGCCCTCGCCCTCGCCGTCGCGGCGGCGCTGCTGCTCCCCGAGCAGGCGAGCGACCTGGAGCGGTTCGGACGCCGCGCGTGGGGACCCTGGGGCGACCAGATCGCCGCCGGCGTCGAGGTCGCCGTCATGCTCGCGGTCGCGACGTTCGCGCTGGGGACGTCCCTCCGCCGCACCCACGGCCCCCGCGCCGCCCTCGCCGCCGCGATGGTGCTCCTCGCCGTCCTCGCCGGCGCGCTGCTGCCCCACGCCGCCCTCACCGTCGCCGCGCCCCTGCTCGCCGTCCTCACGCTGACCGACCGGAGCCCCGCCGCCGATGCATGACCTCGCCATCCTCCGCGACGAGCGCGACCTCCTCTGGCTGCTCCTCTCCGACGTCCGCCGCCACGGCGCCGACCTCGTGTTCGACGTCGCCCTGTGCGCCCGCGAGGAGCCCGACGAGCCCCCCGTCCCGTACCTCACCGCGGCCGGCTACCGCGAGCCGCTCCCTGCCGTCCGCCACTTCCTCGACGAGCTCGCCGCCGCCGTCACGGGCGAGGTCTCGGCGCTTAGGCACGATCCTGTAACGGACGGCTTCTCGATGGAGCTGAAGGCGTCCGGCGCCGGCCGCGACCTCACCTTCGAGACGGTCATGTGGCTCGACCTCACCCGAATGGGGCGGGCCATGCGGGCCCGCGCCGTCCGCGGCCGGCACCAGTCCGGCCTCCGCATGCACGTCACCCGCGACGCCCTCGAGTCCTTCCGCGAGTCGCTGTTCGCCCTCGCCTTCGGGGCCGACGAGGTCTAGTCTGGCCAGACGGAGAGAAGCGCCTACGGCGGAGCGATGCGAAGCGAGAACCGCAGCAAGTTGATCGCGTGGTCGGGACTCCTCGGAGTCAGCACGGGGGTGACCCTCCTCTTCATGACCGCGGTAGCCCACTTCGTCGGGGACGGCGCCGCCGCCGGGGCCGCCGAGCCGAGCTACCTCGCCCGCACCGGCCACCGCTGCCTGGGCCACATCCCCGACGTCGACGTCGCCCCCTCGGAGGGCTGGAGCTCCCACTGGGCCCGGCTCGCGGAGGAGGACTGCAAGCCCGGCAGCTGGCTCTACCAGTTCCGCGAGGAGGGGCAGAACCTCGCCCAGTACCGCGAGCGCGAGCCCAACCGGGCGCCGGACGAGGCCCACCTCGTGCTTACCCGCCTCGGAGACCTCCGCCACGCCGGCGCCGCCGAGCTCGTCGACCCCGTCCGCGACTTCCTCGGGATCTTCTTCCAGCGCGACGTCCGCGTCGGTGACCCGATGGCCCTCCCGGCGGACGCGTTCCACGAGAACAAGGGCGCCCACGGCCAGTACGACGCCGAGGTCGTCCTCGACTCGCTCGTCGGGACCTGCGAGTCGGGCGCCGCCGCCTGCCTCGCCGTCACCGACCGCGACCTCTTCGTCGACAAGCTCCAGTACGTCTTCGGCCTCGGCCACTTCCGCAAGCGCGTGGGCGTGTTCAGCACCTACCGGCTGTGGGAGAAGCGGCGCGACCCCGTCACCGGGAACATGGAGGAGGTCCGCCGCCCCGAGCCGCTCCGGCGCGCGCTCAAGGTCGCCGTCCACGAGATGGCCCACGAGCTCAGCGTCGCCCACTGCGTCCACTACCGGGACTGCGTGATGGCGGGGACGAACAGCCTCGCCGAGTCCGACGCGGGGGCGCTGATGCTCTGTCCGCTGGACCACGCGAAGCTCCAGTGGAACCTCCGCTACGACCCCTACGCGCGGTTCACGGAGCTGGCCGACTGGGCCGACGTCCACGGCCTCCACGCCGAGGCCGGGTACTGGCGGCAGATGGCCCGGGAGTACCCCGCGGCGGCGAACGCGGCGGGCGGCGGGATCTAGGCGCCCGGCGTCCGGGGGCTAGCGGCGGAAGGGCGTGAAGCCCTGGACGTCGTCCCGATCGAGCGGCTCTCCGACCTCCTTCCGCTCCACCAGCGCCGAGATCACCAGCCCCACGTTCAGCCCCTTGCCCGCGGCGCGGAAGTTGTGCGCGGTCCCCGCGGGGATCCGGAGCAGCGACCCTGCCGCGAGCTCTCCCTCGAAGGACCCCGCGCGCGCGAGGAAGCCGCCCTGGAGGATGACGGCGTACTCGACCTTCGGCGAGGTGTGGTCGTAGGGGACCCAGCCGCGGAAGGGGAGGCGCCCCCGGGACGCCACCAGCTCGAGCCGCACCATCTCGTTGGCGTAGACCTGCCGGGGCGCCATGTGGGGGCGACGTCGCGCGATCGCGAGCAGGTCGCGGGCCCGCTCGAGCTGGCGCGGGACGGACGTCGACACGCACAGCACGACCGCTTCGGGGTCGCCCCCCAGCGTCCAGCGGGCGTCGTTGGCGACGAGCCACATCCCGCCCGGTCCGAGGGTCCCGCGGCGGTCGCTCCGGTCGGTGTGGACGACCTTGGCGTCGTCGTCCGCGGACTCCTCGACGGTCGCCTCGCCGCGCAGCCCGATCAGCACCTGCCCCTGCCCCGGGGGGACGGAGACGCCGGTGGGGTGGAGCACCTTGATCGCGAACCCCGCCTCGCGACCGATGGCGGCCGAGGGAGCCGGCAGGGCGAGGAGATCGACGGGCGTCAGAGCGAGGGGATCGTGGTGGGGCCGACGCTCGTGCGGACGTTGCCCCCCTGGTCGATCCAGAGCGTCCGCTGCTCGACGTACCGCTGCGCCTTGCTCCGCAGCGTCAGCTTCGCGCAGTTCTCCCCGCCGCACGCGAACGCGAAGTCGGCGGTGGGGTTGGCGAGGTAGCCGGAGCTGTTGAAGAGCAGCCCCGCGCAGCCGTCGGTCGTGGAGAACGCGGTGGTCGTCGTGGGATCGCTCTCCAGCGAGACGCCGCGGTACAGCTGGGTGGTCGCGTCGTTCGTCCAGCCGGCGAACTCCTGCGGCTCGGTGACGGTGACCCAGACGCCGGTGTCGACGCCGGTCTCCTGCTGGACGAGGGTCGTGATGAGGTACGCGTCGTCGTTGCCGTTGCCGTACAGCGTGTCGGCGGTGAACGAGATGCAGTGCCGCATCCGGTTGGCGATCGACATCTTCTTGGCGATGCCGACGGACCGCTCCACGTGGACGGTCGCGCTGTTCAGCCGCATCCGCCGGAGCATGACCGTCATGTTCGGGATCGAGATCACCGCGATCACCCCGACGATGGCGATCACGACGGCGACTTCGATGATGGTGAAGCCTCTGTTCGTCCTCATGCGGGGAGCATAGCCGGTCGTGATACGCTCCCGCGCCCATGACTGATCCCACCCACGTCAAGGTCCTCATCATCGGCGCCGGCCCCGCCGGCCTGACCGCCGCTCTGTACGCCGCCCGGGCCGAGCTCCAGCCGCTCGTCATGGAGGGCTGGAAGAGCCCCGGCGGGCAGCTGATGATCACGACCGACGTGGAGAACTACCCGGGCTTCCCCGACGGGATCATGGGGCCGGAGATCATCGACCTCTTCCGCCGCCAGGCCGAGCGCTTCGGGACGCGGTTCCGGCAGGAGGAGATCACCCACGTCGACGTCAGCCACCGCCCCTTCAAGTGCGTCGTCGACGACGACGTGAACAACGTCATCCTCGCCGACACGATCATCATCGCCAGCGGCGCCGACGCGAAGTGGCTCGGCCTCGAGGACGAGAAGCGCCTCACCAACTACGGCGTCAGCGCCTGCGCGACCTGCGACGGGGCGTTCTTCAAGGGCGTCGAGATCGGCGTCGTGGGCGGCGGGGACACCGCAATGGAGGAGGCCCTCTTCCTCACCCGGTACGGCACGAAGGTCCACGTCGTCCACCGCCGGGACGAGCTCCGCGCGTCCAAGATCATGGCCGCCCGCGCGCTCGCGCACGACAAGATCGAGTTCCACTGGGACTCCGAAGTCGTCGGCATCGGCGGCACCCACGAGACCGGCGTCACCTCGGTGGCCCTCAAGAACCGCAAGACGGGGGAGGAGTCCGAGCACGCCTGGGGCGCCCTCTTCATCGCCATCGGCCACAAGCCGAACGCCGACATGTGGAAGGGCATCCTCGACATGGACGAACTCGGCTACCTGATCACGAAGCCCGGCTCGACGTACACCAACGTCGACGGGATCTTCGCGGCGGGCGACGTGGCCGACAAGGTCTACCGGCAGGCGGTGACGGCCGCCGGGACCGGCTGCGCGGCGGCCATCGACGCCGAGCGGTGGCTGGAGGCCAACGAGGCGCACTGAGGTGCTGCCTCCCTTCGAGCTGATCCTCTTCCGGGCGCTCTCGGGCGCCGACGACACGCGTGACTTCCAGGCCTTCGCGGCGGGGTTCGTGGAGGACCTCGCGCTGCTCATGAACCGGCTCGGCGACGTGCACGTCCGCCCCCTCGCGGACGAGCGCGGGGTCCAGGGGACGCTGGAGATCACGGGCACGCTCCGGATGCTCGACGACGCCGTCCTCGCCGACCTGAAGCTCCTCGACGGCGACGAGGTCCTGTGGTCCGACCGCGTCGAGCTCGCCGACCAGATCGTCCGCGACGCCCGCCTCGTCCTCGCCGCCAACCTCATCGAGGCGGCGACGGGCCAGCGCAAGGACGTCCGCCGCGCCCGCCTCGGCGGCACCCAGGACCTGGAGGCCTACAAGCGCGTCTGCCTCGCCCGCTTCCGCGACCTCCCCAACGCCCAGCGCCGGCGCGTCCTCGAGGAGGCGCTCGAGGGGGACCCCGACTACGCCGAGGCCCAGCTCCTCCTCGCCGACGCCCTGGAGGCCGACGGCGAGCGGGACCGGGCGCGCGAGCTCCTCGCGGCCGTGGCGAAGAAGTTCCCCCGCTTCTCCTGGGCCCGCCAGCGGTACGGCGTCGCCCTGCGCGTGGCGGGGTACGGCGAGGCGGCGACGCGGGAGGTCCAGGCGGCGCTCGACACCGACCCCGACGGCGTCACGCTCTTCCACGCCGGCCTCTTCGCCGAGGCGGGGGGCGACCCGCGCACGGCGGCGACGCTCTACCAGCGCGCGGTGGAGCGCGGCTGCACCGACCCCGTCCTCTGCGACAAGCTCGCCCGCCTCCGCGCCAACGCCGGCGATCCCAAGGACGCCATCCTCCTGTGGGACCGGGCCCGCCGCCTCGACCCCCGCAACGAGCACGTTCTCGGCAACCTCGCCCTCGCCCACCACCACGCCGGCAGCGCGGCCGAGGCGGAGACGCTCTTCGCCCAGGCCGTCGAGCTCGCCCCCGACTCGTTCACGACGTGGTCGAACCGGGCGGTCTGGCTGCAGGACACCGGCCGCCACGTCGAGGCGCTGGAGGCCTGCTCCCGGGCGCTCCAGCTCCGCCCCGACTCCCCGCTGATGCTGAACAACCGGGGCGTCTCGAAGATGGCGGTGGGGGACCGGTCGGGGGCGCGGCGGGACTTCGAGGAGTCGCTGGAGCACGACCCCGACGCCGACCTCGGCATCTACGTCCGCGCCAACCTCGCCCGCCTCGCCCGCGGCAACGCCCGCGTCGACGAGGCCGCCCGCCTCCTCCGGAAGGGCGCGCAGCTCGTCTGCGAGGAGGACGCGCGCGAGGCCATCCCGCTGCTGCTCGAGTCCCTCGACCTGTACTCCGGGGCGTGGCACCCGTGGCTGATGCTCGGCCTCGCCTACCGGGACGAGCGCCTCTGGGAGCCGTGCATCGAGGCGCTGCAGAAGGTCCTCGAGCTGGAGCCGGCGGACGCCTGGGCGGCCAGCGAGCTGGCGATGGCGCTCCTCGCGCTGGGGCGGACGGAGGAGGCGTGGGAGCACGCCCGGGACGCGCTCGAGCTGGCCCCCGACGACCCCGGGCTGCTGTGCAACCTCGGCGTGGTCGAGCTGGAGCGGGGGCGGCTCGACGCGGCCTCGGACTGCTTCGAGCAGGCCCACGAGCTCGACCCCGCCGACGAGGTCATCACGCTCTGCCGCAAGGAGCTCAAGAAGCGCCGCCGCAAGGATCCCCGGTGGGGCGACCGCGGCTGGGCGTTGTAGGATTCGGCGCCCCATGACGACGCTCCCCGAGACGATGACCGCCCTGGTCTACGACCGCACCCTGGGCCCCTGGGAGGAGACGCGGGGGCTGCGGAAGGTCGAGGTCCCGACGCCCCGCCTGGACCCGACGGTCGACCCCCGGGACGACGCCGCCGTCATCGTCGAGGTGATGCACGCGGGCTTCTGCGGGAGCGACCGCGGCATCTGGTTCCGCAAGGCGTTCAAGTCGATGATCCACGGCAGCCTCGACGACGAGGGGGGCGACGTCCGCGTCACCGGCCACGAGCTCCTCGGCCGCATCGTCGAGGTGGGGCGCAAGGCGGGCATCAAGTACGGCTACGAGCCCGGCGACGTCGTCAGCACGGAGAGCCACATCATCTGCGGCGCCTGCTACCAGTGCCGCGCCGGCGACACCCACGTCTGCGCCGAGGACATCATCATCGGCATCAGCATGGACGGCTGCTTCGCGCAGTACCTCAAGCTCCCCGCGAAGGCGCTGTGGCGGACGGACCTCGGCCGCATCCGGCCCGAGGTGGCGGCCATCCAGGAGCCGTTCGGGAACGCCGTCCACGCCTGCACGAAGGTCGACCTCCGGGGCAAGACGGTGGCCATCCACGGGACGGGGACGATCGGCCTGTTCGCCGTCCTCATCGCCCGCGGCCTGGGCGCCGGCACGATCGTCGGGGTCGACCCCTCGGAGAAGCACGCGGAGATGGCCCGCCGGCTCGGCGCGGACCTCGTCGTGAGCCCCGACGAGGCGGACGCGCGCATCTTGAAGGCGACCCGCGGCGTCGGCGCGGACGTGAGCCTGGAGATGAGCGGCGTCAACGCGGCCCTCAACTCCGCGATCCGGACCACCCGCCGCGGCGGCGACGTCATCCTCTTCGGCGTCCGCGACGGGCCGATGACGGTCGAGGAGTACGGCCGCCTGGTGATGAACGGCATCGCGCTGCACAGCGTCGTCGGCCGCCAGATCTTCGAGACGTGGTACGTGACCAAGTCGCTGCTGGAGGACCGCGTCAACCAGATCCAGGAGAAGATCTGGGAGGTCATCCTCAACCGCGGCGACGGCACGACGGTGCACATCGACGACTGGGAGGAGGCCGCGTTCCAGGAGCAGATCAAGGCCTGGCCCAAGATCGTCATGAACTTTGGAGCACGGGATGCTTAGCGACGAGACGAGAGCCCACTACCGGGCGCAGCTGGCGGGGATCCGCGACGCCGGCACGTGGAAGGACGAGCGCGTCATCGTCACCCCGCAGCAGGCGTCGATCGCCGTGCGCGGCGGCGAGGAGGTCATCAACTTCTGCGCCAACAACTACCTCGGCCTGTCCGACCACCCGACCATCATCGAGGCGGCCAAGCGGACGATGGACGAGCGCGGCTTCGGCATGTCGTCCGTCCGCTTCATCTGCGGGACGCTGGACATCCACAAGGAGCTGGAGGCGAAGCTGTCGGCGTTCCTGGGGACGGACGACACGATCCTCTACTCCTCCTGCTTCGACGCCAACGGAGGCCTGTTCGAGACGCTCCTCGGCCCCGAGGACGCGGTCATCAGCGACGCGCTGAACCACGCCTCGATCATCGACGGCATCCGGCTGAGCAAGGCCAAGCGGCTCCGCTACGCCAACTCGGACATGGAGGAGCTGGAGAAGTGCCTCCAGCAGGACGCCCGCATCAAGCTGATCGCGACGGACGGCGTCTTCTCGATGGACGGCTACATCGCGAAGCTGGCGGAGATCTGCGACCTCGCGGAGAAGTACGGCGCGATGGTGATGGTCGACGACAGCCACGCCGTCGGCTTCATGGGGACCACCGGCCGCGGGACGCACGAGTACTGCGGCGTCATGGGGCGCGTCGACGTCATCACGGGGACGCTGGGCAAGGCGCTCGGCGGCGCGTCCGGCGGCTACACCGCGGCCCGGCAGGAGATCGTCGACGTCCTCCGCCAGCGGAGCCGCCCCTACCTGTTCAGCAACACGCTCGCCCCCGCCGTCGCGGGCGCGTCGATCGCCTGCCTCGACATGCTGAGCGAGTCGACGGAGCTGCGGGACCGGCTGGAGGCGAACACGAAGCGGTTCCGGGCGCTGATGACGGAGGCCGGCTTCGACATCCTCCCCGGCGACCACCCCATCGTCCCGATCATGCTCTACGACGCCCGCAAGGCGGCGGAGATGGCGGACGCGGTCCTCGAGCACGGGATCTACGTCATCGGCTTCAGCTACCCCGTCGTCCCCAAGGGACAGGCCCGGATCCGCGTCCAGCTGAGCGCCGCCCACACGGACGAGCACATCGACCGCGCCGTCGCCGCGTTCAAGGCGGTCCGCTAGCGCCGGGGAAGATCAGAAGATCGCGTTCCAGAGGAACACGAACGCGATCAGCGACACCATCAGGATCGCGACCCCCATCTCCGCGATCAGCCCCACGATGGCCCCCACCGCGGCGCCGACGCCCGCCTTCGCGGCGACCTTGCCGTCCACCTTGTAGGACGGGTCCTCCTTGTTCTGCTCCTTCGTCCACAAGACGATGAGCTCGACCGTCAGCGCCCCGAGGAAGGCGCCGATGAGCATGTTCAGGATGGGGATGGGGATGGCGAGCCCGAGGATCATGCCGACCGCGGCGCCCGCGACGCCCCAGTTCGACGCCCCCGTCTTCTTCGCCCCGAACGCGGCGATCGCGTACTGCACGCCCCAGGAGATGACGGTGAGGATGCCGAGCGCGACGAGCAGCCCCGCCCCGATCGGCTCCCAGCCCGTCCAGATCCCGTGCACGAGCGCCCCGCCGAAGATGACCATGGCCCCGGGGACGGCCGGGATCGCGCTCCCGATCGTCCCCGCGAGGCAACAAAGCACCAGCACCACGTGGGGCAGGGCTTCCATCAGGTGATCCATGTCGGCATCCTACGCAGATGGGATCGACGATATTCAGCAAGATCATCCGCAAGGAGATCCCCGCGGACATCGTCCACGAAGACGAGCACTGCATCGCCTTCCGGGACATCAACCCCCAAGCCCCCGTGCACGTCCTGATCATCCCCCGCAAGGAGATCCGGAACGTCGCCGAGATGGACGACGAGGACTCCCCGTTGCTGGGCCACCTGCTGCTGACGGCGCGGAACATCGCCCGCGAGCTGGGGCTCGACGACGGCTTCCGGCTGGTCGTCAACAACGGGGCGAAGGCGGGCCAGACCGTCTGGCACCTGCACGTCCACCTGCTGGGGGGTCGGAGCTTGAGCTGGCCGCCCGGCTAGGTCAGCCGGAGTAGCCCCACTTGGCCTTGTTGGCCTCGACCTGCTCGGGGGAGGGCTGCTCGTGCTCCTCCTCCTCCTGGACCTCGAAGTCGTCCTCGAAGTCCTCCATCTTGTAGTTCAGCGCGATGTCGGCCTCGAACTCCGCGGGGACCTCGTCCTCGGGGAAGATCGCCTCCCACGGGCACGCCGGCTCGCAGGCGTTGCAGTCCACGCACTCGCCGGGGTGGATGTAGAGCTGCTTGGGGAAGGTGGCGTGGTCGTCGCCCTCGTAGCGGTAGATGCAGGAGACGGGGCAGACCGCCGTGCAGGCGGTGTCGAGGCAATCGCGGCAGAGGCGGGTGACTACGTAGGTCATGGCGTCGCAAACCTACCAAGCTGCTACCCTCCGGCGCTATGCGGAGAGCTTGGTTGTTTGCGGTGCTGCTGTGCGGCTGTCCCGGGTCGCTGACCATCGGGGGGATCGACGACGACGACGACTCGGCAGCGGCGGACGACGACGACGTCGCGCCGGACGACGACGACGCGGCCGCGGACGACGACGACGTCGCGGACGACGACGACGTGGCGGACGACGACGACATCGCAGACGACGACGACGTGGCGGACGACGACGACATCGCCGACGACGACGACGTCGCCGACGACGACGACATCGCCGACGACGACGACACGATCGACCCCCCCTGCGCCGACCACGACTTCTTCGTGAAGGGCGACAACAGCACCGAGGCGCTGGTCTTCGTGCGCGACGGCGCCGGCTTCGCGCCCCCCTTCACCCTCGACCCCGCAGGCAACGGCACGGTCTGGGCGGCGCTCGCGGGCGACTTCGACGGGGACGGCTTCCTCGACGCGATGGTGGAGCGGGCGGTCGGCGGAGGGGGCCAGGACGCGCGGCTCTTCACGCAGACCTGCGACGGCGAGTTCGTCGAGCACGAGACCGACATGTTCCTCCCCGGCATCTTCGACTTCCACAGCGCGTCCGACGTGGACGGCGACGGCGACCTCGACGTCGTCGGCTGGGACTGGGGCGACGGCAACGGCCGCACCTGGCTCAACGCCGGGGACGGCCTCACCTGGACGCCCGTGACCGACGTCTTCGACCTCGCCTGGTCGGCCAACAACGAGGACAACCGCGAGGCGGTGAACCTGCCCCTGACCGACCTCACCGACGACGGCCTCCCCGACCTCGTCGAGTGCACCAACGAGGCGTTCTCCACCTCCGCCTGCGTCCTGAGGATCGGCAACGGGGACGGCTCGTTCTCGTACCTGTTCGAGTTTTCGGTCTCGCGCCTCCTCAACGGCTTCGCCATCGCGGACTTCGACGGCGACGCGATCCCCGACCTGATCGGCGGCCTCGACGACGACGGCGACGCGGGCCAGGCGTGGTTCTGGCCGGGCACGCTGGACGGCCTCCCCAGCGGCGGCGGCACCCCGGTGCTGGACGTCAACGAGCCCGACAGCAGCGGCGGCAGCAACGACGCGCCCGGCTACGGCTGGATGTACGCGTGGGACTACGACGACGACGGCGACAACGACCTGCTGCTGTCGATCCAGGACCCGTTCTACGGCAACACGCGCGAGCTCTGGCTGGCCGTCAACGACGGCAGCGCCAACTTCACGCTCAGCCAGTTCGACGCCGCCGACTCCCAGTGGGGCGCCGGCGAGCCCCTCGTCCAGGACGTCCTCGCCGTCCCCTAGCGGCGGGTGAAGAGCTCCTTGCCGATGATGAGGCGCTGGATCTGCGAGGTCCCCTCGTAGATCTGGAAGACCTTCGCGTCCCGCATCAGCTTCTCGACGGGGTACTCGGTGCTGAACCCGTACCCGCCGTGGACCTGGACCGCGTCCAGCGCGCACTTCATCGCGTGGTCCGCCGCGTACGCCTTGGCCATCGACGCGTAGTACGTGTTCCGCCGCCCCTGGTCGATCTCCCAGCCGGCGCGGCGAACGAGCAGCCGGCCCGCCTCGATGCCGATCGCCATGTCCGCGATCATGAAGCTGACGGCCTGGTGCATCGCGATGGGCTTCCCCATCGTCTTCCGCTCCATCGCGTACTTCGCCGCCTCGTCCATGCACCGCTGGGCGAGCCCCACGGCCGCCGCCGCCACCAGGGGGCGCGTCTTGTCGAACGCCTTCATCGCGATCTTGAAGCCGAAGCCGACGTCGCCGAGCCGGTTGGCGTCGGGCACCTCGACGTCCTCGAACGCGATCCCGCGCGTGTCGGACGCCCGCTGCCCCATGTTCCACTCCTTCTTGCCGACGGTGATCCCGGGGGAGTCCGCGTCGACGATGAAGGCGGTGAACGCCTTCCCCGCGCTCGCGTCGGGGTCGGTCTTGGCGAGGAGGAAGAACCAGTTGGCGACGCCGCCGTTGGTGATCCACATCTTGTTGCCGTTGACGACCCACGTGTCGCCCTTCCGGACGGCGGTCGTCTTGGCGGCGGCGACGTCGGACCCCGCGCCCGGCTCGGTGACGGCGTAGGCGGCGAAGAGCGGCTCCTCCATCATCCGGCCGAGGTACTTCTTCTTCTGCGCGTCGGTCCCCGCGACCACCACCGGCACCTCGGCCAGCGTGTTGGCCTCCATCGCCGTCCCGATGCCGGTGCAGCCCCACGCGATCTGTTCGGCAATCAGGCAGCCGTCGAGCGTACCCAGTCCGAGGCCTCCGCAGTCTTCGGGGACGTGCGTGTTGATCAGGCCGGTCTCCCAGGCCTTCTCGAGGATGGCCCGGGGGAACTCGCCGGTGCGGTCGTGGTGCTCGGCGTTCGGGGCGATCTCGTTCTGGGCGAAGTCCCGCGCGAGGTCCTGGAACGCTTGCTGCTCTTCGGAGAGGGAGAAACCGATCATGGCGACGGAACGTACCAAGAGACGTGAATGAAATCGAAAGAACGAGGAACGTATTCCGTACCTGAAGTGTCCATAAATACGGAGACACGATGCGACGAGATCGAGACGATGCCCTGCGGCTCTACTACTCCGCGGTCCAGGCCCACCCGGTCCTGACGGCCGAGGAGGAGGTGGAGCTGTCCCGTCGCTGGCTGGATCACCAGGACAAGGCCGCCGCCGACAAGCTCGTCATGTCCAACATGCGGGCCGTCATCAAGATCGCCAGCGAGTTCGCCAACCAGCACGTCGCCTTCGCGGACCTCGTCCAGGAAGGCACGATGGGGCTCCTGCGCGCCATCGACCGGTACGACCCCGAGCGCGGCACCCGCTTCCTGTCCTACGCGGCGTGGTGGATCCGCGCCTACATCCGCGACTTCCTCCTCCGGACGCGGTCCCTGGTCCGGCTCGGCACGACCCAGCGCCAGCGCACGGTCTACTCCCGGCTCGGGCGGGCCCGCGCCGAGGCCGACCGCGAGGGGCTCACGGGCGAGGCCCGGATGGAGCGCCTGGTCGAGATCATCGGGGTCGATCGCGCCACCGTGGAGTCCATGATGGGCCGCCTCGGCGGCTACGACGTCAGCCTCGACGCCCCCGTCAACGGGGACCCCGACGCCGCCCCGAAGAAGAACTTCATCCCCGGCGACGGCGCCACCCCCGAGGACGCGATCGGCGACCTGCAGGAGGCCACCCTCCACTCCGAGAAGCTGCAGGAGGCCATCGCCGCCCTCCCCGAGCGGGAGGCGTTCATCATCCGGCGCCGCCACCTCGCCGAGGACAAGGACACCCTCCAGGAGGTCGGCGAGGAGCTCGGCATCAGCCGCGAGCGGGTGCGCCAGCTCGAGTCCCGGGCGCTCCGCCGGATGCGGGACTTCCTGCGCGCGGGAGGGCTCAAGCGCGTAGCCTGACCGCGTGGAAGTCCGCCGCCTCGGCCTCGTCGACTACGGCGAGGCCTTCGCGCTCCAGAGGCAGCTCGTCGAGGACCGCATCGCCGATCGGATCCCCGATCAGCTGCTGCTCCTGGAGCACCCCCCGACCATCACCCACTCCTTCACCGGCCGCGGCAGCGAGCACCTGATCGCGACGGACGACGTGCTCCGCGCCCGCGGGGTCACCGTCCACACCACCGACCGCGGCGGCGACATCACCTTCCACGGCCCCGGCCAGCTGGTCGGGTACCCCATCCTGAAGCTCCGGGGGCGCGACCTCCACGCCTACCTGCGCTGGCTGGAGGAGGCCTGCATCGCCGCGGCGCGGGCCTTCGGGGTGGAGACGGGGCGGGTCCCGGGCAAGACGGGGACGTGGATCGAGGGGCGGAAGCTGACCGCGATCGGCGTCAAGGCGCGGCGGTGGGTCACGCTCCACGGCTTCGCGATGAACGTGACGACAGACCTCTCCTTCTTCGACCTGATCGTGCCGTGCGGGCTGACCGATCCGGTGACGTCGCTGGCCGCGGAGCTGGGCGAGGCGCCGTCGATGGAAGCCGTCATGGACGCGACGGTCGAGGCCTTCGCGAGTACAGTTCCCGCGCCATGACGACCGAGGTGAAGCTGCCGGGGCTCGGGGAGTCGATCTTCGAGGGCACCATCGTGCGCTGGCTGAAGCAGCCCGGCGACATCGTGGCGCGGGACGACGACCTCGTCCTCGTGTCGACGGACAAGATCGAGACGGAGGTGCCGTCGCCGGCCACGGGGACGCTGCTGGAGCTGCGCGCGGCGGAGGGGGACGTCGTCGAGGTGGGGACCGTGATCGCGATCCTCGAGAGCGTCGACGCGGAGGACGACGAGCGGGAGGTGGAGACGCTCCCCGGCGCGCCCGTCCCCACGGCGGCGGCGGCGGCGGGGGCGGCGTGGGCGAAGGCGGCCTCGTCGCGGGTCGCCCGGACGTCCGAGGACAAGCTGTTCATCTCCCCGGTCGTGCGGCGGCTGGCCCGGGAGCACGACGTCGACCTGGCGCAGGTGGCGGGGAGCGGCCGCGGGGGGCGGGTGACGCGGCGGGACCTGGAGGCGTTCGTGGGGACGGGCTACGTCCGCCCCGCGGAGGGGTACACGCCGGGGCAGTCCGTCGAGGCGTTCCGGACGCGCATCCCCTTCGACCCCGCGACCCCGAAGAAGTACGCGCCGCAGGTCCACGACGGCGACGAGGTCCTCCCCCTGAACAAGGCGATGGCCGAGCACATGGCGTGGACGTGGTGGCGGGCGCCGCACGTCAGCACGATCATCGAGGTCGACATGTCGCACGTGGCGGCGACGCGGGACGGCCGGAGCTACACGCTCGTCGTCGCCTGGCACGTGGCGCAGTGCCTCCGCGATCACCTCGGCTTCAACGCGTCGGTCGCCGACTCGAAGATCGTCCACTCGCGCATCCACCTCGGCGTCGCCGTGGCCCGTCCGAACGGGCTCGTGGTGCCGGTGCTGCACGACGCCGGGGAGAAGTCGCTGGACGAGCTCAACGACGCCTACGTCGACGTCGTCCGCCGCGCCCGCGACGGCAAGCTGACCCGCGCCGACCTGTCCGGGGGGACGTTCACGATCACGAACGTCGGCAGCAACGGGAACCTCGCCTCGATGCCGCTGATCAACCAGCCGCAGGTGGCGATCCTGGCGATCGGGGCGATCCAGAAGCGGGTGGTCGTGGTCGACGACGAGATCGCCATCCGGCCGATGATGTACGTGACCCTGACGTACGACCACCGGGCGAACGACGGGGCCGCCTCGGGGCGGTTCCTGAAGGACCTCAAGAAGCGGCTCGAGGGCGCGGGGTGACGCTGGTCACCTGCTTCGGGCCGTTCGGGGACGTCGCGCACAACACGACCATCGACGCGACCGGGGGGCTCTGCCTGCGGACCTCGATCGCGTCGATGCCGCCCCTGGACGGGCCGATCCTCGCCACCGGGCTGGCGGTGAAGCGGACCGAGATCTGCGTCGAGCGGGTCGCCATCAACGTGATGGACTTCCGCATCCCCGACGTCGACGGCAACCAGCCGCGGGGCGTGCCGGTCATCGAGGGCGGGCCCGACGCGTACCTGACCGAGGTCGACGTCCGCGCGATGGCCGACGCGATCGGCGGCGTGGTGAGCAACACCGCGGGCACGTACGTCTGCAACGCGCTCTACTACAAGCTCCTCCACCACCTCCGTCCGCGGGGGATCCCGGTCGTCTTCGTGCACCTCCCGCCCGTGGACGCCGTCCCCCTCGAACGCCAGCAGGAGGCCGTGCGATGCGCCGTGGACTTCATCTCGCGCTCCTGATGCTGCTGTTCGGGTGCGACCCGAAGCCTCAGGTCCAGAAGCCGTTCCCGACGGCCGGGGAGGAGACACCGTCGGCGCCCGTCGAGGTGCCCGCCAACTCCCCCGAGGGGCTGGTCCAGTCCGTCCCCGAGCGGGTGGACGCCATCGAGGCCCGCCACGCGGCCGTGATGGAGCAGCTGGCGACCATCGAGGCGGCGATCGCGCGGGACGCCACCGACGAGCTCCGGACCGCCGCCGCGCAGCTCGCCGCCGAGGCCGCCGAGCTCCGGCGGGAGGCCGACGCGCTGCGGGACGTGGCCGAGCGGCTGAGGGCCGTGAGTGAGTAGCGAGCTGACCGTCACCTGGTACGGCTGGGGGACGTATCGGGTCGCCGGCTCGACGACCCTCGTCGTGGACCCCTGCGTCTCGTCCCTGAACGACGAGCCTCACGCCCCGCCGGACCTGACCGCCGACGCGATGTTGCTCACTCACGGTCACCACGAGCACGTCAAGGACGCCCGCCGCTTCGACCTCGACGCGCTCGCCCCCCCGCAGGTCGCGCGGTGGCTGCCGTGCGGCGCGATCGAGCCGGACGAGACCCGTGAGTTCCACGGCGTGAGCGTGACCGCGCGCGCCTTCCCGCACCTGGAGAAGCACGACGTCGCGGGGAAGCTCCGGATCCTCTGGCGGAACCGCGCCTTCCCCCGCCGCCTCGACCGCGTGATCGCCGCCGCGTGGGCCATCCGCGGGCAGCCCGACGACGGCCCGTACCTCGCCTACGACCTCCGCCTCGACGGCAAGCGGGTGTTCCTCACGGTCGAGGCGTTCACCGAGCTGCTGGACGGGGACGTCGCCGAGGCGTGGGGGGAGGGGGGCGTGGACCTCGCGATCGTCGGGGTCGAGTCGGGGCAGGAGCGCGCCGCGTCGGAGCTCGCGCGGCGGCTCGGCGCGCGACTCACGGTCGGCGCGGCGGTGCACGCCGGCTTCGAGCGGTTCTACGGCAAGCCGCCCGTCAGGGGCTTTGCGTACCCGATGCTGCGGCCGGGGGAGTCCATCCGGGTGTGACCTGCAGCAGCAGCTTGCGGGGCACCTTCAGCGGCATCCGCGACGCCCCCGAGCCGACCCGCGTGCGGACCTCGATGGGGCCGCCGTCCGCCTTGAACCGGAGCACGAGCACCGGCTCGGTGACGTAGTAGCCGTCCCCGCTCGCGACCCCCGCGACCCCGTACGTCTGCCCCACCACCTCCCCCTGCCGGACGACGTCCTGCAGCGCGGTGATGGGGACGAGCTTCGACTCGGTCCGCCCGCCCCCGCTGACGTCCACGATCAGCTGGTTCTGGACCCGCCCGTCCTGCCACCCCATGAGCATCGCGGGGTCCAGCTCGAGGCTCACGCTCACGGCGTGAGTCCCGTCCGGCGGCCCGGGGAACGTGATCTCCTCCGCGAAGGGCTGCTCCAAATGCGTGACGGAGTTCGATCCACAGTTGACGAGGATCCCCACGATGGCTACCGTGAGCGTGAGTTGCTTCGTTGTTGCAACCTTTCGGCGTGAGTGCTTGATGGGCGTCCTCTCCAACTACGTTTTCTCCTCGCTCAGCGACGGCATCCTGCCGCACATCCGTGAGCCGGTGGAAGAGATCTTCGACGGGGTCGTCCAGCACAAGGGCCTGCCCACCCGCCAGGACTTCCGGGACCTGCGCAACCGGGTGGACATGCTCGACTACCACACCCGTGAGGCGACGAAGACGCTCCACGAGCTCAAGCGGAGGATCAAAGAGTGTCTGGACTGATCGGTTTCGTCGTGGGCGGGATGGCCGAGCGCCTCATCCCCGTGCTGCAGACCCCCGTCGAGGACATCATCTACGAGGTGCTGGACCAGAAGGGGCTGCCGACGCGCTCGGAGGTGCGTGACCTCCGGAACAAGCTCGACCGGCTCGAGAAGACGATCGGCGATCTCACGTCGAGCCTCGACGGGCTCAAGGCGGACGTCGACAAGGCCGTCGACCGGCCCGCTCCGGCGACGTCGAAGAAGAAGGCGAAGAAGGCCAAGGCGGCGCCCGCGGCGAAGACGGCGGGCTGCAAGGTTCCCGACTGCGGCGGCAACGTCCGCGCCAAGGGGTTCTGCGGCAAGCACTACCAGCAGTTCAAGCGGAACACGCTGGTCGGCTTCGTCGGCAACGACGGCGCCACGGTCCACGAGAACGTCAAGTACGGCGTCTCCAAGGACCACGTCGGCGAGCCGGTGGAGACGCGGTACGAGGGCGACGAGGTCATCTTCCTGCTGCCCCAGTCCGACGGAAAGACGCTGCGACTGAAGGTCAACGACGTCCGGATCGACTAATCTGCTCCCCTGATGACTTCGGGGGTTACTCAGTTCCTGTCCACCGTCAACGGATTCGGCTCGATCGGAGAGCTGGAGCTGGAGGCGATCGCGGACCAGATCCGCTCCGAGCACTACAAGCCCGGTGAGCACATCATCCGGCGCGGCGACCTCGGCGACACGATGCACGTCATCCGCAACGGTCGCGTCCGCGTGCCGATCGTCGACAGCGGCACGGGCAAGACCAAGATGGTCGTCCACCTCGGCCCCGGCGACATGGTCGGCGAGATGGCGCTGCTGACCGGCGAGATGCGGAACGCGGACGTGATCGCGGAGACGGACGTGGAGACGCTCGTCATCGCCCGGGACACGCTCCAGCCGCTGCTCCGGGACCACCCCCCGCTGGCGCGGTTCCTCACCGACATCCTCGGCAAGCGGCTCGAGGAGGGCGGCGGGATCGAGAAGGTGGGCAAGTACCGCCTGCTCGGCAAGCTCGGCGAGGGGGCGACGGCGAAGGTCTACCAGGCGCTTCATCCGGGCCTGAACCGCGTCGTCGCGATGAAGATGCTCAGCCACACGCTGGTCTACGACAAGAACTTCCGCGAGAGGTTCCTGCACGAGGCCCGCACCATCGCCGGGCTGACCCACCCCAACATCGTCCAGATCTTCGACACCGAGGAGGCCTACGCCACCTACTTCATCATCATGGAGAAGGTGTCGGGGACGGACCTGTCGAAGATGCTCAAGGTCCGCAAGATCCTCGGCCCCGAGGAGACGATGGACGTCCTGTCGCAGATGGCGACGGCGCTCGAGTACGCGCACGGGCAGGGGATCGTCCACCGCGACGTGAAGCCCGCCAACTGCGCCGTCGACAAGGACCAGGCGGTCAAGCTGATGGACTTCGGCATCGCCCGCCGCATCCAGAAGAACCCCACCGAGAAGCGCGCCAAGATGGTCGAGGGGACGCCCCGCTACCTCGCCCCGGAGGCGGCGGTGGGCAAGCCCGTCGACGGCCGCGCCGACATCTACAGCCTCGGCATCATGGCGTTCGAGATGGTGACGGGGCGGGTGCCGTTCTACAGCGACACCATCCGCGAGCTGCTCCAGATGCACGTCCGGAAGCGGCCGCCGGACATCACCCGCATCCGCTCGGGGCTCCCCGACGGGCTGGTGGAGTTCATCAACGGCACGCTGATCAAGCGGCCCGACGAGCGGCTCACCGACTGGCACAAGATCCGGCGCCTCCTCGACGGCGGGCCCGCCACCGGGGCGGACCTCCGGAGCTTCGGCGAGCAGGACGTCATCAGCATCCGCTACTCCAGCGACGCGTCCGCCGAGGTGGGGACGGCCGTGGAGGGGTTCCTGAGGAAGCTCTCCCGCATCGACGACGTCGAGGTCGCCCACGGCCGCATGGTCAACGTCAGCGGTGTCGATCCCGAGACCGCCAAGAGCCCGACGACCACGCTCACCGAGTAGCGGGTGACAACCGCGTTCCGGTCAGGTACATGGCGGCCGAATGACCGCCACCGGACTGCTCCTCGCCGCCGGCGAGCTGACCCCTGAACAGGTGACGGAAGCCCTGCACGAGCAGGGTGGACCGGCCTGGGACAAGACCGTCTTCCGGCTCCTGACGGGCGTCGACGTCGCCGCGCTCGCCGCCGGAACCCCCGGCAAGGGGGAGGGGACGGCCGTGTCGCTGGCGTCCTCGGGGTGGTGGCTCCGCAACCTCGACGACGTCGCCGCCCGGCTCGCCGCCGAGGCCGGCTGCGACGTGCTCGCCGTCTTCGCTTGCGACGCCCCCGCGCTGTCGGGGTGGCACGTCGCGCGCGCCGACGGGACGTCCTCCCGAGGCGTCGGCGAGGAGCACGCGTGGGCCGCCGGGGTGGGCGCGCTGACCGGCGCCGACGCCCCCATCGCGCCCGCCGACCTGACCGACGTCGCCGCCTTCGTGCACGGCGACGACCCCAAGGGGGCCGACCTCCCGGGGCTCTTCTGCTTCGGCCTCGACGCCGACCGGCCCGAGGAGTGGGTCGCGCTGCTGGAGGTCCGGGGGGCGGTGCTGGAGGCGGGGACCCGGTGGCGTCCCGGCGTCGACCGCGACCCCGACGAGTCGCCGCCGGCGCGCATGCACAGCGTCCGCGTCCGGCGGGAGGTCCCCCAGCCGGGGCCGCCCCGGTGGGCGCGGGCGATCCGGGCGATGGCGATCCGGGCGGCCGAGGAGGCCGCGCGGGGAGACGGCTGGATCTGCCTGATCCCCGAGAAGGAGGAGTCCGGCGAGCAGCCGACGGCGGTCCGGGTGCTGCAGCTGGCGCCGCTGGCGGACGGCTCCGCGATGGCCGTCCTCCACCCCCGGTGCGGCGTCCGCGTCCTCGACGTCGAGGACGGGATGGCCGCCGTCGAGCCGGTCTAGACGGCCCGGTCCCAGGAGTTGGTGCCGACGCCGTCGGGGCGGGTCAGCCCGTGGTGGCGGTCCACCAGCGGGGTGAGGTCGTCCGGCTCGATGGCGCCCTGCTCGACGAGGATGGCCCCCAGGCGCGGGCGCGTCCTGCGCTGGCGGGCCAGCAACGTCTCCACCGCCGTGTCGTCGAGGAGCCCCATCTCGGAGGCGACCTCGCCGAAGCGCTTCCACGCGCGGCGGTGGGTCTGGGCGCGGAGGACGCGGTGGACCTCCGCCGAGGTCAGGAGGCCGCTGTGCATCGCGAGGAGCCCGAGGGGGATCTGGCGCCGGCGCTGCTCCGCCAACGCGAGACCCACCTGGTCCCCGCTCACCCGACCTTCCGCAATGAGGAACTCTCCGAATCGCATGTCCTAAGGAACGACGAGCGGCCGGGACCTTTCAAAAAAACCTGCCTAGAGTGCAGAAAGTGTCGGAACCGGACGCTCTCTTCTGCCCGCTGCACGGCGATTACGTGCCCGAGGACGAGTCCTCGAAGTGTCCGCACTGCGCCGACGATCCGGTCGCCTCGAGCGCGTCGCTGCGGCAGGTGCGCGTGGTCCGGGAGGACGAGCTGGCGCCCGAGGACGCCCTCGCGTCGACCGACCAGCTCACCCCCATGGCGGACGAGTACCCCTGCCCCGTGTGCGGGCAGATGACGCCGTCGGAGGACTTCCGCGTCGAGGGGGTGGGCGAGGTGTGGACCGGCAACGCCGCCGTGTGGGCGGAGGAGGGGGTCTGCCCCGACTGCTACAAGGAGGTCCTCAAGCCCCAGATCCGGGAGTGGAGCGACGCCGAGTGGCTGGCCCACCACTACGAGGGGTGGAAGGCCAACGTCGGCACGGTCCACAACCTCTACGTCTGGGAGGAGTCGATCCAGGAGGCGTGGCTCCCCGAGGAGCAGCGGCACGGGGTGCTGGATGTGGAGGCGACGCTGGCGGCGCGGCGGGAGCACCTCGCCCGGTGCCAGATGGCGATGCGGGACCTCCAGGGGCGGTACCGCGCGGACCTCACCCCGCCGCCGTTCCAGATGACCATGGCGTCGGCGTCGGAGGCGGTCTCCCCCAAGGCGGTCGCCGACCTCCAGGCGCGCCGGGAGCGGGACATCGCGGGGGAGATGCGCCGCCGCCACGACTCCGTCCTGTCCCGTGCGCCGTTCGCCGACAGCGAGGAGCTCGCCGCCCTGATGGGCCGGTCGCACCCCGCCTCGGTCGTCCCCGAGCGGGACCGCTGGGTGATGCCCGTCGTCTTCTTCGGGGTGGTCGCGGGACTCGCCGCGATCGCCGCCTGGTTCCTCAGCCGCGGAGCCTAGTCCGCCTCGAGATCGACGTGCGCCAGCTCCGGCACGGCCGACGAGATCACCGACTCGATCCGGTCGACGGCGTCGCCGACGGACTCGACCATCGTGTCCCCGAACTCCAGCAGGAAGGCGCGCAGGGCGGCCTCGTCGGCGAACCCGTCCAGCGTCGCGCGGAGGTCCATGGCGGCCAGCTTCTGCTCGGTCAGGACGCGCCCGTCGAAGTCGATCTCGGCCTTGAAGCGGAGCCTGCCGCTGCCGAGGACGACCGCCTTGACGTCGTGGACGGCGTCGACCTCGGGCTGGTCCCCCACCAGCGCGCTGACCTTGTCCACGATCTCCGGCTGGGGCGCCTCCCCGAGGAGCAGCTCGCGGTTTCGGTTGACGAGGACGATCGCGATCCAGCCCAGCATGAGCCCGATGATGATCGAGCCGACGGAGTCCCACACCGGGTTGTGGGTGAGCACGCTGAGGCCGACGCAGGCCGCCGCGATGACGACGCCGAGCACGGCCGCCGAGTCCTCCAGGAGCACCGCCGCGGCCATCGGGTCCGACGACTCCCGGAGGTACTTCATCAGCGGCTGGTCCCCCGCCTCCTTCTGGATCGCCTTGATCGCGACGAGCAGCGCGCCGCCTTCGATGACGAACGCGAAGATGAAGACACCGATCAGCCAGGGCAGCTCACCCGTGCCGAACGCCTCGTGGGGGTGCAGGAGCGAGCTGACGCCGTGGTAGACGGTCACGCCGCAGCCGAGGAAGAAGATCCCCACGGCCGAGATGAGCGCCCAGATGAAGCGCTCCCGCGTGTAGCCGTAGGGGTGCGTCTCCGTCGGCTCCTTCTGGCTCCGCTTGATGCCCAGCGCGAGCAGCGCCTGGTTGCCGACGTCGGCGAGGCTGTGGATGCCCTCGGAGAGCATCGCGGCCGAGCCGGTGACGAGGAACGCGCCGAACTTCGCGAACATCACGACGGTGTTCGCGCCGATGGCGACGTAGACGGCCTTGGTCGATCCTCCTGCCATCGTCAGACCCTGTCAGAGCAGGCGCTGATCGTCCACCTCGGTGGGGACGCGCGCGGTGTGTTTGCCGACGACCCGGATGGGGAGCGGCTGGGACGTCGAGCGGACCTTCGCGTCGACCTTCATGCGGCCGTCGTTCGCGATCTTCAGCTGGACCTCGACGAGGCGGACCTTCATCTCGGACCGGTCGATGGGGCCGACCTCGACCTCCAGCAGGGGCGCGATCTCGGGGCCGTCGGTGTGGAACGAGAGCGCCACCATCGGCCCCTGCGAGGGGCGGACGCGGACCATGCGGCGGCAGCTCGCGGGGAGCGACTTGCCCCGGTCCACCCACACCACCAGCCCCTCGCCCTCGGGGATCCCGACGGCCCGGGCGGTCCGGAGGGGCGCCCCGCGGCGGCGGCGGCGGCGCGCCGGGCGGGCGGTGAGGCGGGCCGTGCCGATCCGGACGGCGCTGGCGAGGACGCCGGCGACGGCCACGATGAGGAGGAGCTGCCAGGCGGCCACGTCAGCGGGCCTCGCGGAGGGCGGTGGCGAGGCGGGCGCGGGTGGACGCGAGCGCGACCGCGGCCTTGGCGATCGCCGGCGCCAGCGACCGGGGCAGGCCGAGGCCGTCGAGCACGGCGCGGTCGAGGTCGCGCCGGTCCCCGCGCTTGATCTCCTCGCGCAGGGGGAGGACGTCCCGGGTGGTCAGCCGCCCCCAGGCGCGGAGGAGGGCGCGGTCGTCCGTGAACCGGGCGGGGTTCGGGATCGGCAGCGCGTCGAGGTCCGGCCCGTAGCAGGTCAGCAGGCCCTCCCCGAGGTTCGTCCGCCCCAGCACCTCGGCGGCCAGCGCCATCCACGTGCAGTTGAGCAGCGCGGCGCCCGCCTCGGCGTGGCGGGGGTCCTTCCAGACGCCGTTCCAGGCCGAGTTGTTGACCGGGATCCGGCGCGGGTTGGCGAGGGCGTAGTGCCGCTCCGCGCGGAACTGGGGGACGATGACGTCGCCGCTGCGGAGGTCCTTGATGCGCCACCACGGGTCGTTGCCCCGGATCGACGGGACCTCGGGCCAGGGGACGCCCGCGCGGGTCGTCGACGCGGCGCCGCGGTCGATCCACGCCTGCGCGCCGGGGCCGGGCTCCTCCGGGGGGAAGAAGACCTCCCCGCCGGCCTCCTCCACGACGTACCGGTGGACGCCCCGGAGCGACCTCAGGAACGGGCGGCGCGCCTCGGGCTCGACGCCGGTCAGGCCGCCCCGGGGGGTGAAGAACGGGGCGACGCCCACCTTCGTCCCGTAGGAGAGGTCGAGGACGTCCCCCAGGGGCACGACGTCGGCGCGATCGAGGACGTCGAACCAGAGGTCCGGGGCGCGGAGCAGTGGACCCCAGCGGCCCTCGGGGGGGACGGCCACGCGCTCCCCGAACCTCGCCGTCCGGCCCGCCCCGGGGGCGTTCTCGAAGACGACGACGACGCAGTTGACGGACGCCTCCGGGAACCACGGCTCGGTCCGCGACTCCAGCATCGCGACGAGGCGGTACCGCTCCAGCAGCCAGCGCCGCACCGGCCGCCCGTACTCCGCGTCCATCCACGTGTTCGGCATGACGAACGCGAGCCGCCCCCCGGGCTTCAGGAACCGGAGCGCTTGGAGCAGGGACAGCACCGCGAGGTCGGCCTGCGACGGCGGCTCGAAGCCGATCGCCCCGGCGACGATCCCGCGCAGGGTGGTCCGCCGCGCGGCGGGGAGGCGTTCGACGCGGACGAAGGGGGGGTTGCCGACGATCGCGTCGAAGCGGGGTCCGTCCCAGGCGAAGAGGTCCCCGACCCCCAGCGTCGCGCCGGGGAGGGCGTCGCGGGCGGCCGCGATCGCGTCTTCGTCGATGTCGGTCCCGTGGAGCCGCGACGGGTCGTGCCCGCGCGCCGCCGCCGTCCGCAAGAAGGCGCCGTCGCCGCACGTCGGGTCCCAGACGCGGTCCGAAGGCGACCGGATCGCCTCGTCCAGCGCCAGCTCGGCCACGCGCGGGGGGGTGTAGAAGCGGCCGAATCTCAGCCGCGCGGCTCGACCCATGCCCGGGATTCTAGAAGAATTCGCGCATGCTCAGGCGCGAAGGCATCGCACGCGAGCCCATCGACGACCGCCAGGTGATCGACGAGCTCACCGAGCGGGTCGTCCGGCGCCTCGGCGGCGGCGAGCTCGACATCCTCATCAACGACTGCTGCTTCAAGGAGGAGAAGCGCCTCCGGAAGACGAAGGACGACGCCGAGCGGGCCTACCTCGACCGGATGCGGAGCGCCCGCCGTCGCCTCGCGTGGGCGTCCAAGGACGAGCTCCGGTCGATCCTCCGGCAGATCGCGCGCGAGTACGCGACCGAGATCCACGGCCACTTCGACGAGCGGACCTACGCGTCGGCCACCCGCGTCATCCCCAAGGGGCTGGCGATGCTGCTCCGGAAGCAGAAGCCGTGGCAGCTCCTGAAGCGGTCGCTCACCGGCGACCTGTCGCTGTCCGACCGGATCGTGACGTCGGGCCGCGTCGACCTCTTCGACCGGCTCGTGGAGCGGGGGACGTGCGTCCTCGTCCCGACCCACCTGAGCAACCTCGACAGCCCCGTGATCGGCTTCGCGTTGCACGATCGCGGGCTCCCTCCGATGATCTACGGGGCCGGGATCAACCTCTTCACGAACTGGCTCCTCAGCTACTTCATGGACCACCTCGGCGCGTACAAGGTGGACCGCACGAAGAAGAACGCGATCTACCTGACGACGCTGAAGGAGTACTCGACGCTGGCGCTGGAGCGGCGGTGGCACTCGCTCTTCTTCCCCGGGGGGACGCGGAGCCGCAGCGGGAAGGTCGAGACGAAGCTCAAGAAGGGGCTGATGGGGACGGGGCTGGAGGCGTACCAGGCCAACCTGAAGGCGGGGAAGAAGCACCCGCGCGTCTTCTTCGTCCCCGCGACGCTGAACTACCACCTCGTCCTCGAGGCGGAGACGCTGATCGACGACCACCTCCAGGAGGCGGGGCAGTCGCGGTACATCATCAGCGACGACGAGTTCAGCCGGCCCGACAAGGTGCTCGGGTTCGTCCGGAACATGCTCGGGATGACGAACCCGATCGAGCTCGTCTACGGCACGCCGCTGGACCCGTTCGGCAACCCCGTCGACGGCGACGGCAACTCGCTCGACCCCCACGGGCGGCCGTTCGACCCGGCGGGGTACGTCACCCGGGACGGCAAGGTCGTCGCGGATCCGCAGCGCGACCGCGTCTACACCCAGCGGCTGTCCGAGGCGATCGGGGACGCGTTCCTGCGGGACACCGTCATCTTCGACACGCACGTCCTCGCCACGGCGATGCACCGCCGGCTGGAGGCGCACCACCCGGGGCTGGACGTCTACCGGCGGCTGCTCCTGGGGCTCGACTCGCGCCGCTTCCCCACGCCGGAGGTGGACGCGGAGGTGGGGCACCTCCAGGAGGCCCTCCGGAAGCTGGAGTCGGCGGGCCGCATCCGGCTCGGGGACGTCGTCCGGAAGGCGTCGCCGAAGGACCTGCGCGTCTCCGCCCTGAAGCACTTCGCCCGCTACCACGCGACGCGGGCGGTGTGGGGGCGCGAGGGGGGCGTCGTGCTGGAGGACCCGAAGCTGGCGCTCTACTACGCGCACCGGCTCGCGGAGCACCCGCTGCCGCCGCCGCTGCCCGCGGATCGGAGGCGGCGATGACGGTCGGCATCCTCGGCGGCGGCGTGTGGGGCCGCACGGTGGCGTGGCGGATCGAGCGCGCCGGTGGCGACGCGGTGGTGTGGTCGCGGAACGCCTCGAAGCTCGGCAAGGCGCTGAAGAGCGAGGGCGCCGACAAAGCGAAGATCACGGCCACGGGGAGCCTGGAGAAGGTGCTCGAGGTCGACCTCGTGGTCGTCGCCGTGCCGCCGTCGGCGGTCCGCGGGCTGGTCCGGACGTGCGCGCCGCTGCTCCGCCCGTCGCAGTCCGTCGTCCACGTGGTCAAGGGGCTGGAGGACGGCGGCGCGACGGTGTCGCAGATCGTCGAGGCCGAGACGCTGGTCCTCCGGACGGGGGCGCTGGCGGGGCCCTGGGTCGCCGACGAGCTCCGCCGCGGGGACGACAGCGCGGCCGTCATCGGGAGCCGCTACCAGGAGGTGGTGGACGCGGTCACCTCCGCGTTCGCGAGCCCGCACCTCCGGATCTACGGGACGCTGGACATCGTCGGCGTCGAGGTCGGCGGCGCGATGCGGACGCCGCTGGCGATCGCGTCGGGGCTGGTCCAGGGGGCGGGGCTGGGGCGGTCGCTGATGGCGGTCCTGCTGACGCGCGGGATCGCGGAGGCGTCCCGTCTCGCGGAGGCGCTGGGCGGGGACCGGATGACGACGTCGGGCCTCAGCGGGATCGGCGACTGGATGCTGACCTGCACCGACCGCGACGACGAGCTGGTCGCGGCGGGGATGGCGGTGGCGCGGGGGGAGGCGTTCGACCACGGCGAGGGGGCGTCGCGCGTCCGGACGCTGAACGCCATCGCGGACGAGCGGGGCGTGGACCTGCCGATCACGCGGGCGGTCGGCCGCATCCTCGACGGCGTCCCCCTGGCCGAGGCGCTGGCGGACCTGATGAGCCGCGAGCAGCGCCCCGAAGTCGAGTAGCGATGCTCGAGTCGTTCGACAAGCTGAGCCAGGACGAGATCGACGAGCTCAAGGCGTTCGTCGCGCGCGACGACCTGCTCGTCAAGGGGACCGACGCGACGAAGGGGGCGCCCTACCGGGGCGGCTGCCTGCCGTACTTCCTCCTCGCCGGGGCGGGCATCGTGGGCTGGGCGGGGCCGGCGTTCTGGGACCTCGACCGGCCGCTCGCGTACGGGCTGGCGACGGCGATGGCGGTGATCGCGACGAACCTCTCGATCCGCGCCTTCCGCGCCGTCCGCAAGGCCCGCGCGCTGCTCGACGAGGACCCCGCGTGGCACGCCCTGGCGTGGTCGGACGAGCAGCTCTGCTTCCGCAGCTTCGACCGCTGCATGCTCGCGCGGTGGACCGACGTCGAGCGGATCGCCTACCTCGACGGCGAGGAGGTCAACCCGATCCTCCGGGGGACGCTCTGGATCCACCTGTCCGACAAGGAGAAGGTCCTCGTCGAGCCGCGCGACGCCGACGCGGGGACGTTCGCGGGGCGGCCCCTCCACGTCTGGGAGAAGGACCTCAAGCGGCAGTGGGACGTCAGTCGCGGCGCCGGCGGGTGAGGCCGACGAGCGCCACGAACGGCAGCACGGCGAGGGCCAGCTGCGCGCTCCAGCGGAGGGTCGCGCGGCGGTTCCAGCGGGCGCCCCAGGCGAGCCACGGATCGACGCCCGCGGTCGCGCCCGGGCTGCCCTCCTGGGCGCACGAGGCGAGCGCCGCGACCATCACCTCGGCGGTCCCGGGGACGTCCCGGTAGCGCTCCAGGGCGACGAGCAGGGGGCCGACCGCGGCGGGGTCGGGGTGGGCGACGAAGTGGGAGGCGACGCGGACGTCGGCGGCCGAGCCGCGCTCCAGGAGTTGGAACAGGACGGGGTACGACGCCGGCGCCCGGGCGAGCAGGCCGTCGACCGCCTCCGAGGCGGCGGCGAGGTCGATGCTGGAGGCGTCCCCGGCGAGGGCGCGGGGGATCTCCGCGTCGGTCAGCGGCGTCATCGAGGAGATCGCGGACAGCCGCTCCCGCTCCCGTTCGTGGCGTTGCTGGACGCGGACCATGAGCGCGTCGGTGGTCCCCGGGGAGGCCTGCGCGAGGCAGGCGATGGCCTGGAGGGAGTCGAACCGGTCCTGCTCGTCCTCGCCCGCGAGGAGCGCACCCAGGGTGGGGGCGGCGTCGGCGCCGAGGAACGTCGGCAGGAGCTGGATGGCGTAGCTGCGGGCGGCGCGCGCGTCGTAGGGGTGGTCGACGGCGGGGGCGGGGATCGCGTCGCAGGGGTGGTCCGGCTCGGGGAGGCGCCGGAGCTGCTCGGGGGGGAGGGCGGCGAGCTCGTCGTCGTCGGTGCGGGCGGCGCGGGCGGTGAGGAGGACGAGGGACTGGCCGGTCGCGTCGCCGTGCTGCTGGAGGACGGCGGCGGCGCGGAGGCGGAGGACGAGGGGGGCGTCGTGCTCGCGGACGACGCGCCGGAGCGCGGGCATCAGGCCGTCGGGCTCGGGGGAGGAGCGGACGGCGAGCTCGAGGGCGCGGAGGCGGCTGCCGAACCAGAGGCCGCGGTCGCCGAACCGGGTCAGGTAGAGCGCGGGGTCGGGGTTCTCGACGAGGCCGTCGTCCAGGGAGACGGCGACGGGCTGGCCGGGGGCGTCGGGGACGAGGACGACGACGCCGGCGCGCTCGTCCACCCACCAGTCGACGCGCCAGGCGAGGCTGCTCCCGTCGGGGGTCCAGAAGCGGTCGACGATGGCGTCGTCGAAGAGGTCGTCCATCGAGAGGCGGGCCCACGCGCGGCCGCGGTCGTCGACGAGGACGACGGCGTCGCCGAGGCCCCACGCGCCGAGGGCGTCGACGGCGACGAAGCCGGCGCCGGACTGCAGGACGGCGACCTGGTCGGGGACCTGGGGGAGGCGGCCTTCGGTGAGGTCTGCGGGTACCGCCCCGGTCGCACCGAAGACGAACCCGCCGTCGTCCGCGAGGCGAACGAAATGACGACCGTCGGCGCTGGTCGCGGTCCGCTCGGCCGCTTGCGCGTTCTCGAACGGCAGCAGGGCGGCGGCGACCAGCAGGGTGGGAATCCCCAACCGCACCACGATCATTGTGACACTCCGAAGGGCGTGATCGTTCCGGAAAACGTGTGCGGCTATGGTGTCGGCCGATGAACGGAGCGCTCCCCCACGCCGCCGCCGACGACCCGCGCCTGGCCCTGCTGGGGGCCGCGTCTCTGGCGCAGCACAAGCTCGAGGCGAGCTGGGGGGAGACGATCACGAAGCTCGCGACGGGGGCGATGTCGCCGCGGACGATGCGGTGCTGCGGGAGCGGCTGCCGGCCCTGCGTCCAGGATCTGCTCCGGTGCACGGTCGACGTCCTGCGGGCCTACCACGACCCCCGCGCGGAGCAGGCGCTGCTGCGGCCTGCGGGGCTCCGGGGGCTGGCGCGGCGCGTCGCGAACAGGCTCGCCCGCAAGTGATCGTCGGGGAGGACGACGACTTCCTGTACCTGGCCAAGCCGTCGGGGGTGCACACGATCCCGGGGGTCTCGGACGGGCTCGCCGGGAGGTCGGACGTCGCCTGGCCCGAGGGCTTCGACGGCGGCCTCCTGCATCGCCTCGATCGGTGGACGTCGGGGCTGATCGTGGCGGCGAAGACGACGGCCGCGTTCGAGCGGGGCCGGGCCGCGTTCGCTTCGGGGGAGCTCCGCAAGCGGTACGTCTTCCTGACCGATCGCGAGGTGCCGTGGACGTCGACGGTGGTGGAGCACGACCTCGCCCACGACAAGCGGCGCAAGGCGCGGATGGTGTGGCGGCGCGGCGCGAACACGCCCCACCGCGGCAGGTGGTACCCGGCGCGGACGGAGCTGCGGCACCTCGGGGGGCGGCGGTGGGAGGCGGTGATCACGACGGGGGTGATGCACCAGATCCGGGTCCACGCGGCGTCGGCGGGGCTGCCGCTGGCGGGGGACAAGCTGTACGGCGGAGGCGGCGACGGCCGGTTCGCCCTGCACCACGTCACGATCAACGGCTGGCCCGGCGACGTGCCGGTTCTCGAGGCGCCGTTTTGATCCGCGAGCTCGTGCCGGTCCCGCCCGACGGCGGCGACGACCTCGCCGCGCGCGCCCTCCGTCCCGGGCCGCTGCGGGACGTGCTCGTCGGCGCGTACGGCCGCATCCGCCTCGACTGGCGCGGCGGGCGCGGGATCCAGGGGCGCGCCCTCCGCGACGCCCGCCACCTGGGATCGAAGGAGCGCCGGTTCGCGGGGGACCTCCTGACGTTCCTCGCCCGCCACCACCGCACGATCGCGACGCTCCTCGAGGCGGCGGGCCTGTCGGAGTCGGCGACGTCGAAGCAGATCGACCTCGCCCGCGTGATCGCCGCGTGCATCCTTCGAGGCGGCGGCCGCCCGGTCGACGGCCCGGCCTTCGACGCCGGCGCGATCGAGGACCCCGTCCACACGCTGACGGGCTGGGCCCGGGGTCGCGACGAGGCCGAGGTCTACGGCGTCGCCGCGTCGCTGCCGGAGTGGCTCGCATCCGAGCTCGTCACCCGTCCCGACGCCGTCCCCCTCGCGGCCGCGCTGAACGTCCGCGCCCCCCTCGTCCTCCGCGTCAACGTCCCCGGCGCGACCCTCCCGGGGGGGACCCCGACCGCCTACGCGAAGCACGGGCTCGGGCCTGCCGATCGCGCCGACGTCTACGGGATCCCCGAGGTGCGGGAGGGGCGCCTCGAGGTGCAGGACGAGGGCTCTCAGCTGGTCGCCGAGATCTGCCGGCCGCAGCCGGGCGAGCGGATCCTGGATCTCTGCGCCGGGGCGTTGGGGAAGTCGCTCGCGCTGGCGGCGCTGACCGGCGACGCCGCGACCATCGACGCCTTCGACGTCCGCCGCGACGCCGTCAAGAAGGGGCTCAAGCGGGCGCGCCGCTGCGGGTTCTCGTCGATCCGTCCCACCGGCAAGCCGTCGGGCGCCTACGACCTCGTCCTCGCCGACGTCCCCTGCACGGGGACGGGGGCGCTGCGCCGGCGGCCGTGGGCGAAGTGGTCGATCACCGCCCGCGACGCCGCGACGTTCCCCGACCAGCAGCTCGCCATCCTCCGCCGGGGGGCTGGACACCTGAAGCCGGGGGCCCGATTGATCTACGCGACGTGCTCGCTCCGGTCCGCCGAGAACGAGGAGGTCGTGAACCGACTGCTCGCGGAGCGGTCCGATCTGACGATCGAGCCGATCGAGGACGAACGGATCGCGGACGACGCCGGCGCGCTGCGGGTCGCGCCCCACACCCACGGGACCGACGGCTTCTATGCTGCGGTGCTGCGGAAGGACGACGGATGAGACGACTGCTGCTGACGACGCTGCTGCTGCTCCTGCCCCCGCTGCTGGCCGCGGTCCCCGCCGGGGCGCAGGACGCCGACCCCGTGCTGGTCGCGATGGAGGCCGAGCTGGCGCGGGCGCAGGAGGCGCTGTCGCAGCTCGACCCCGCGCCGTACTACATCGGCCTGCAGACGATCGAGGTCCGCGGGATCGACGTCAGCGGCGAGGAGGGCGGCATCCAGGGGTACCGGCCGACGCGGTGGCGGATGATCCACGCCGACGTCCGCGTCGGGACCCGCGAGCTGGACTCCACCCACGCGCTCCGGGACGCCGCCTGGGACGCCGCCGAGCCGCCCGGCCGGGAGCTCGCCACGGGGACCGACCCGATCGTCCTGCAGCGCGGGATCTGGCGCGAGATCGAGGCCCGCTACCGCGTCGCCGTCGACCGCTGGCAGGCCGTCCAGACCGACCAGCAGGTGCTCGTCGAGGAGGAGCAGTCCTGGGACCTCGCCCCCACCGAGCCGGTCTCCGAGCTGCTCGACGTCGCCACCCTCGACGACGTCGATCTCGCCGCCTGGGAGGCCGCCGCGGCGCGCGCGTCCACCGTGTTCGCCGGCTCCGACCTCGTCCACGACCCCGTCGTCTCGTGGACGGGCGAGGCGGAGACGCGCTGGTTCGTGAGCAGCGAGGGGGTCCGCCAGCGGGAGGGGAACCGCCGCTTCCGCGTCTCCGTCGCCGCCGACACCCTCGCCGACGACGGCACCACCCTGGAGCTGTACCGCTCCTGGGACGCGTCCGCCCCCGAGCGGCTGCCGTCGGGGGAGGACGTCGAGGGCGAGGTGCGCGCCGTCGTCGAGCAGCTCGCCGCGCTCCGGGTGGCCCCCGACCAGGAGCCCTACACCGGCCCCGCCATCCTCAGCGGGCGCGCGTCGGCGGTCTTCTTCCACGAGATCTTCGGCCACCGCGTCGAGGGCCACCGGCTCAAGCGGGTGGACGACGCGCAGACGTTCCTCGACCAGGTCGGCGAGGAGATCCTCCCGCCGTTCCTGTCCGTGGTCGACGACCCGACGATCCCCCACCTCGCCGGCGCCGACCTCCGCGGCCACTACCGGTTCGACGACCAGGGCGTCCCCGCCCAGCGCGTCACGCTCGTCCGGGACGGGATCCTGGAGGGGTTCCTCGAGAGCCGCTCCCCGGTCCGCGCCGAGGGCTCCAACGCCCACGGTCGCCGCCAGGCGGGGCACTCCGTCGTCACGCGGCAGGGGAACCTGATCGTCGAGGCGTCGGAGACGGTCTCGGACGAGGAGCTCCGCGAGCAGCTCCGGAAGCTCGCCCGCGCCGAGGGGCTGGAGTACGGGCTGTACGTCGACGACATCGAGGGGGGCTTCACGTTCACCGATCGCGACATCCCCAACGCGTTCCAGATCAACGTCGTCGAGGGGCGGCGGGTCTACGTGGACGGGCGGCCGGACGAGCTGATCCGGGGCGTCGACCTGATCGGGACGCCGCTGCAGACGTTCGCCCGGATCGCGGCGGCGGGGCCGGCGACCGACGTCTTCAACGGGACGTGCGGGGCGGAGTCGGGGTGGGTGCCGGTCTCCGCGTCGTCGCCGGCGCTGCTGATCGGGGAGGTCGAGACGCAGCGGAAGGCGAAGGGGCAGACGAAGCCGCCGCTGCTGCCGCCCCCCGGGGACGAGCCGCCGCCCCCCGCGGCGCCGGGCAGCGACGCGCTCATGGACGCGGTCGTGGCGGGGCTGGATCGGGCGACGTCGAAGCTCCGGCTGGCGGACGCGCCGAAGCCCGCGTGGGCCGCCGCGGCGGTGTTCGACGGCGACGAGGTGACGGTCAGCGCGGACCTCGGGACGCTGCGGCGGGTCAGCGGCCGCCCCGGGCGGCCGGCGCGGGTGGAGATCGTGGTCGGCGACACGGAGCTGAACAGCAGCCGCATCGACGGCGGGGCGGTGGCGCTGCCGGAGTCGGTGGGGAACCCCCGGTTCGTGCTCGGCGACAGCCCCACGTCCATCGCCCGAGACCTCTGGCTGGCGACGGACGACAGCTACAAGAACGCGGTCGCGCGGCTGGCCTTCAAGGTGGCGGCGCGGCGGTCCCAGGCGGGGGAGCCGCCGCCGCCGGACTGGACCGAGGCGAACCCGGTGGTGTGGTTCGACGACGCCCCCGTGCCGGACGTCGACCAGGCGCGGCTGACGGAGATCGCGGAGACGGCGTCGGCGCGGCTGCGGTCGCTGGGGAGCGCGATCCGGGCGGGGCAGGTGTGCGCGGCGGAGAAGCAGGGGCGGGTCTACCTCGCCGACACGAACGGGACGCGCATCGTCCAGGCGGAGGGGTACGCGGCGGTGTACGCGTACGCGGACGTGGTGCGGGACGACGGCGTGCGGCTGTTCGACAAGCGCTCGTGGGTGGCGCGGTCGGCGGCGGACCTGCCGTCCCCCGAGGAGATCGCCGACGGCGTCGAGGCGATGGGGCGGACGCTGCTGCGGCGGACGACGGCGCCGGGGGTGGGCTACTACGAGGGGCCGGTGGTGTTCGAGGGGGAGGCGGCGGCGGACCTGTTCCGGTACCTGCTGCCGCCGGAGGTCCGGGGGACGCCGCCGGTGCCGGAGGCGGGCCAGAGCTACCAGGCGCAAACGCGCGGGGGGCCGCGGATGGGGCGCCGCCTGCTGCCGCGGGGGTGGTCGGTCACGGACGATCCGCGCGGCGTGCCGGTGGGCCTCGCCGGGGGCTACCGCTACGACCGGGAGGGCGTCGAAGCGCGGCCGGTGGACGTGGTGGTCGACGGGTACGTGCGTGACTTCGTGATGACGCGGGTCCCCCGGCGCGACCGCGTGGGCAGCAACGGCCACGCGCGGGGGACGGTGCAGGGGGACTGGGCGTCGCGGCTGTCGGCGTGGACGGTGGTGCCGAAGCGGCTGCTCCCGGCGCGGCGGTTCGAGCGGGAGGTGCAGTCGCTGCGACGCGAGTCGGGCCAGCCCGCGGTGCTCGTCGTCCGCCGCATGGAGCAGGGCTGGGAGGGGGACCTGCCGATGCCGACGGACGCGGTGTGGCGGTACCCCGACGGGACCGAGCGGCCGGTGCTGGGGCTGGAGTTCCAGGGGGTGGACCGGCGGACGCTGCGGGCGATCACGGCGGCGAGCGGGGGGATGGAGGTGTTCCCCTACCTCGCGCCCGCGAACCCGTGGAGCCGGGCGCCGACGGTGGCGGGGCTCCCGATGGTGGTGACGGCTCCGGGCCGGGTGGTGGTGGCCGAGATCGAGGTGGTCTTCGCGGGCGCGGTGGCCGACCGGCCGACCTACGAGATGCCGTCGCTGGACTGAGGAGCGGGGCGCCTCCAGACGCCGGCCTTGATCCCGCCGACGGTGATCTTCGCGAGGGGCTTGGGGTCGCAGCCGAGGCGGCGACCGACCTCGGGGGGGCCGACGGCGACGAGGTCCCAGCCGGGGCGGACGGCCGCGAGGTGGTCCGCCCAGCGGTCGAGCGGCGCCGGCGTCGTGCGTTTGCCGTAGGGCGGGTTCACCACGATCAGGCCGGGACCGTCGGCCGGGGAGGTCTCCAGGACCTCCCGTTGGACGAGGCGGAAGGCGTGCTTCGTGCCCGCGCGGGACGAGTTGGCGCGGGCGGCCTTGACGGCTCCGCCGGCCGCGTCGGCGGCCTCGATGGCGACCCCGGGCGAGGCGACGACGCGGGCGCGGGCGGCGTCCTTCAGCTCGTCCCAGCGGTCGGGGTCGAAGCAGGGCCAGCGCTCGAACCCGAAGCCCCGATCGAGCCCCGGCGCGCGGCCTTGCGCGAGCATCGCGGCCTCGATGGCGAGCGTCCCCGCACCGCAGGCGGGATCGAGCAGGGGCGTCGTCCCGTCCCACCCGGCGAGGGCGAGGACGGCGGCGGCGAGGGTCTCGCGGAGCGGCGCCTTGGCGGTGGCCTTGCGGTACCCGCGGCGGGACAGCGCGGGGCCGGACGTGTCGAGGGAGATGGTCCAGCGGTCCTTGGTCCCCCGCGCGTCGACGGTGACCCAGGTCCGTCCGTCGCCTCGCGGCAGCTTCATCCCGCGCATGCGGATGCCCTCGCGGAGGGCGTCGGCGACGGCGTCGGTGTGGTACAGCCGGCACCCGCGGGCGCTGACGTGGCACCGGACCTCCAGTCCTGCGGGGACGAACTCCTCCCACGGCAGCTCGCTGACGATGCGCCGCAGCACCCGGAAGTTGGGCACGACCTCGTCGATCGCGAGCGGCATCAGGATCCGCTCGGCGGTCCGGAGCTCGAGGTTGGCCCGGTAGACGGCGTCGTCGGGCCCGTCGAACGTGACCCGCCCGTTCCGCCCTGACGTGTGCCCGATCCCGCCCCCCAGCGCGCGGATCTGCCGCGCCACGAGCTTCTCGATCCCGGGCTGGACGACGGCGATGAGCGGGACGGCGTCGGACATCCGCGCCCGTGTAGCACGGCCGGTCGCTCTCGTTCTCGCTCTCGTTCTCGTTCTCGTTCTCGTTCTCGTTCTCGTTCTCGTTCTAGGCTTCCCCCGTGCGACACGCCCTGCTCCTCGTGGTCCCCCTGCTCCTCGCCTGCCCCTCCGTCGAGGAACCCCCTCCCGGCTACGACTGGGGACCCACGCGGGCGTGGGACGAGCCTGCCGCCGCGTCGGACTGCCGCGCCGAGGGGGACGCACCGCTGCTCGACGAGGTCCTCGCCCACGCCGGCCTCGACCGGGACACGTTCGCGTTCCTCGACGAGGACTGGAGCAACGTCCCCGTCTTCGCCCGCGCCGAGCTCGACGACCCGTTCGTGATCTCGCTGCATCCCGAGTGGCGCGACCACCCGCTCGACGCCGGCTGCCACAGCGGGACCGTCGGCGCCCGCCTCGACGGCTACCTCGACTCCGCCCACGGCCTCGCCGGCACCGTGCTGGAAGCCGCCGCGTGGCTCGACCGGCCCGTCGAGGACCCGCCGCTCGACCCCGCCACCTGGGGGAGCGCCGACATCGACGCCGCCGTCGGCGCCCTGTGCGCGGTCGCCGAAGGCTCGTGCGCGGCGTCCGGCGAGCTCCCCGAGGACCTCGGCTGGGAGCTCGTCCCCGTCCTCGACGCGATCGCCCACGCGCTCCAGACCCGGTACGACCTCGACCCCGACCTCGACCCGGTCGACGCCTGGACGGCGGCCGACGTCCACCTCCGCGGGGGCAACCACCTCCTGCCCCACCCCGACGGCGGGTTCGACTCCTCCGACGAGGACCTGGAGGACTTCCTCAAGGCCCGCAGCGCCCGCACCCGCATGTTCCGGGCCGGCGCGCGGCTCGTGTACGCGCTGGAGCACGTCGACTGGGCCGCCTTCGCGGGCCGCACCGGGGTGGCCTGGGAGCTGGAGACGGACGCCGGCCTGCTGATCGTCCGCGACGCCGCCGACCACGAGTGGATCCGGGAGGCCGACGACGACCCCGTCGACGTCCTCCTCCTCCTCGACCTGGGCGGCGACGACGTCTACCTCGGCCCGATCGGGGCGAACACGTCGGCGGCCAACGCGGTGTCGGTCGCGATCGACCTCGGCGGGGACGACGTCTACGGCTACGACGAGGTCAGCGACACGTTCGACTTCCTCCTCCCCGCCGACGACGCCGGCCGCTACGGCCCGTCCACCGACTACCCCAACGCCCGCCAGTCCCTCAGCCGGACCGGCCGCCAGGGGGCGGGGCTCTACGGCTACGGCGTGCTGTTCGACCTGGGCGCGGGCGACGACGCCTACCGCTCGCTTCGCATGTCCCAGGGCTACGCCCACCTCGGCGTCGGGGTGCTCCACGACGACGGCGGCGACGACTTGTACGAGTGCGAGGCGGGCTGCCAGGGCGGAGGCCAGTGGGGGATCGGGGTGCTGTCGGACGCGGGCGGGACGGACGTCTACGACGCGATCGCGTACGCCCAGGGCTTCGGCTGGGTCGGCGGCGCGGGCGTCCTCGTGGACGGCGAGGGGGACGACGTCTACGACTGCGACCACGGCCACCCCGACTGGGGCGGGACCCCCGGGATCTACCCGTCCGCGCAGATGCCGACGGAGAGCAACGCCAGCTTCTGCCAGGGGGCCGGCTTCGGGGCCCGGTTCGACGCCTGGAGCGGCGGGATCGGCGTCCTCCGCGACCGCCGCGGCGACGACACGTACTCGGCGGGGACGTTCGCCCAGGGGAGCGGCTACTGGCAGGGGACGGGGCTGCTGGCGGACGGCGACGGGGCCGACGCGTACGACGCCTTCTACTACGTGCAGGGGGGCTCGGCGCACTACGCGGTGGGCATCGTCGCGGACGACGGCGACGGCGACGACGCCTTCAACCAGCTGCGGACGCCGCGCTACATGCAGATGGGGGCGGGCCACGACTTCAGCACCGGGGTGCTGTTGAACGAGCGGGGCGATGAGACGTACACGTTCGGGGGGCTCGCGATGGGGGCGAGCAACTGCAACGGGATGGGGCTGGTGGTCGACGTCGCGGGCGACGACCTCTACAGCAGCGGGTCGGACTACGGCTGGGGGATGGGCAACATGAGCGGCGAGTGCATCGACACCCGCCCGCAGTCCCGCTCGATGGGCATCATGATCGACGCCGGCGGGGCGGACACGTACGACGCGCCGGCGAGCAACCCCGACAACGGCTTCGTCCAGCCCGCGAACGACTCGCTGTGGGGCTACCGTCGCCACGCCCACGACTACGAGCACGGCGGCGGCATCGACGGCGAAGGCGAGCCGGGCGTCCACCCCGGCGGGTAGCACGCCGAACGGTCACTCCAGCGCCCCCTCGTCGCGAGCACCCCCGTGAGTGTCCGCCGGGCCGGACACTCCCGCCCCCCCTCGCCGCGAGCCGGCAGTGTCTCAGTGGATCTTCCGACCTGGTCGGGGTTGTGTCGCTCTGGCGGGACACAAGTCGGGGGAGGTCGACGACCTCGGCGGGGTTGTGGCGTCCGGACGGGCCACGCGTGGGGTGAGGTCGCCGACCTCGGCGGGTTCAGAGCGTCCGGGGGGGCCTACGACCGCAGCTCCGGGTCAGTCCCCGCCGCCCTCCGACTCGTCCCAGGCCTTCGGCTCCCAGAGCTCGACCTTGTTGCCGTCGGGGTCGAGGATCCAGGCGAAGCTGCCGTTCGGGTGAGTCTCCGGTCCGCCCACGACGGTGACGCCGGCCTCCCTCAGCGACGCCAGCAGGCCGTCCAGGTCGTCGACCCGGTAGTTGATCATGAACCCCGCGTCGCTCGGCGCGAACCACTCGGACTCGCGCGCCGCGACGTGCCACACGGTCAGCCCGCCGTCGTCGGCGGGGTCGTCGGGCCACTTGAGGATCGCCCCGCCGAAGTCCTCCAGCGCGATCCCGAGGTGGTCGCGGTACCACGCCGTCAGCGCCTTCGGGTCGTCCCCGCGCGTCTTGATGAACACCCCGCCGATCCCCGTCACCTTCGCCATCGCAACCTCCGAGGACGCCACCCTACAACTTGACTGGGGCGGCCCGGTCCCTACCCTCCGCGGATGCTCACGCGCGCGCGACTGCTGATCCCCGCCCTCGTCCTCGCCCTCTCCGCCTGCGGCGGGGGGGACGATGCCGCCTCGACGTCCCCCGATCCGGCCCACGACCGGCCCGTCCGCAAGGGGGCCTCGGCCGACGCCACCGAGCCCGTCCCCGACGAGCCGCTCGCGTTCGACGTCGAGCCGATCACGGGGACCGACTCGGTCGACACCTCCGTCAAGGTCACCACCGAGGACGGATCCAAGGTCAAGCTCAAGAAGCTCCTCCGCGACCCGTCGGTGCTCCTGTACGGCACCGCCGCCGTCCGCGGCCGCAACGAGCGCGCCGCCACGCGCGTCTTCCTCCGCCCCCTCGCCCGCTCCGCCGCCCACGCCGGGTTCCGCGTCGTCGTCCTCTTCGAGCAGGGGACCTCCGACGAGGACGTCGCGGCCTACTTCGAGAAGCGCTACCTCCCGCCGTCCGTCCGCTACGCCGTCGACCACGCCGGCGACTTCGCCGAGGCCTCCGGCTGGGAGGCCCGCACCGCGGCGCTGCTGACCGCCGACGGCACCGTCGGCCAGCTCTTCGAGCCCACCGCCGAGTGGGACGAGCGCGTCGGCTTCTCCCCCGTCGCCACCTCCGACATCCTCGCCCGCGCCTGGCAGATGCCCGACGAGGGGCCCGAGGTCGACGACGCCACCGTCCAGGCCGCCACCGACCTCGTCGTCGCCACGCTGACCGGCGCCGACGCCGACCCCGCCGCCGTCACGGCCACCGTCGACCACCCCACCTGGGTCTCCCTCTTCCGCCCCGGCGACATCGTCCGCCTCCGCGGCAGCTCCTCGAAGCAGGCCCTGGGCGACGCCCTCGTCGAGGCGACCACCGCCGCCCTCGCGTCCGCCGGCGACGACGAGGCCTCGTGGCGCGCCGACGCCACGAAGATCCGCGTCCAGGTCGACCTCACCGGCGCCCCCGGCCCCGTCGTCACCACCGGCGAGAAGTCGCTCTGGTACCTCGTCGAGCCCGGCGTCCACGGCGTCACCGTCACCAAGGGCGACGCGACCGCCACCATGCTCCCGTCGGAGCCCGTCTCCATGGGCCACCTCACCCCCCGCGTCCGCGCCCGCAAGGACAAGCACCGCCGCATGTTCGGCCGCCTCTGCAAGGACGCGAAGCTGCGCGGCGACTGCTGGCAGCAGGACGACGTCACCATCACCCGCTTCCGCTCCACCTCCTTCGGCCTCGTCGAGCCGGGCAAGCCCGCCGTCCGCCTCTTCCGGGGCAACGTCCTGTGGGAGGGCGAGCCCACCGAGCAGCAGGTCCTCGACTCGATCAAGTGGGGCGGCCTCTGGCTCGTCAACACCGTCCAGGAGGACGGCAAGTTCGACTACGAGTACTACCCCAACAAGGACGAAGGCAGCCGCGGCTACAACATCGTCCGCCACGCCGGCTCGGTCTACGGGCTGTTCGAGATGTGGGAGCTCGCCGGCGAGGAGCCGCACCTCGCCGCGGACCGCGACCGCTACATCGCCGCCGCCGGCGCCTCGATGGGGTACGTCTACGAAGGCCTGAAGCCGCCCCCCGCCGCCCGCGAGGGGCGCATCTGCCTCCTCGACAAGCGCGGCGGCTGCGACTCCGGCTCGGCCGCCCTCACCCTCCTGACGTTCCTCGTCCGCCCCGCCCCCGAGGAGATCCCCGCCGAGCACCGCGAAGCCTGCTACCGCGAGGACGACGCCGCCCTCATGGAGGGGCTCGGCCTGACGCTGCTCGACATGATCGACGACAAAGGCAAGGTGTGGCGCCGCTACCGGGACGCGATGACCCAGGACCGCGTCGTCAAGGAGCCGCTGTACTACCCCGGGGAATCGATGCTCGCCCTCGTGCGTTTCTACGAGGCTACCGGGGACGAGCGATGGCTGGACGGCGCGCGACGGATCGCGCAGCGACAGATGGACTGGTACGAGCGGAAGCGCATGCAGAACCCCGATCACTGGGTGATGCAGGCGCTGTACCGGCTGTGGCTGATCGACAAGGACGACCGCTACGCGCAGAACGCGTACGCGATGGGGACGCACTACGCGTCGGAGCAGTACGGCGACGGCGCCCACTACGGCCCCGTGTGGACGCCGTGGCCCGACTACCTCGGCGCCTACCGGCGGACGAACGACACCCCCCGGACGACGCGGGCGGGGTCGCGGTCCGAGGCGCTCCGGGCGGTGACGAACCTCGCCTGGGACCGCGGCGACGACGCGACGGCCTACGAGGAAGCGCTCCTCGGCGCCGCGCGGCACCTGATGGAGCAGCAGTACACGGAGCGGAACGGCTACTGGCTGCCGGACCTCGACCGCGTCCACGGCGCGTACCCGATGGGGGTGGTCGACAACCACGTCCGCATCGACAACAACCAGCACGCGCTCGTCGGCATGGTCGGGGCGCTGCACGTCATCCGGAAGCGCGCCGGCACCCTGGAGCACTAGATGCCATCGGCACGAATCCCGCACCGTCTTCCGCTGGCCCTCGACGCCGCCGACGCCGCCGCCCCTCGTCGCCGTACACGAGGTACGCCTCCTCGGTGCGTCGACGACGGACGACGCCGATGCCTCACCGGAAGCCTGGTCGCGATTCAGGCCGAGGACATCTAGCCATGCGGGCGGGCCGGCTGCTCCTGCTCGTGGCGGCCGTCGCGCTGCTCGCGCCGGGCCCCGCGTCGGCCGACGAGGCGCTCGCTGACCTCGTCGAGCGGGTGGCGCCCTCGGTCGTCAGCCTCAGCGTCGAGGGGATCGACAGCCGCCACCCGATCTTCTCCTACAAGCGGGAGGGCCGGGGGAGCGGCTTCGTCGTCGACGACGAGCTCGTCATCACCAACCAGCACGTGGTCGCGGGGATGACCGAGATCCTGGTCATCGACCACCGCGGCAACGTCTTCGTCGCCGAGCTCGTGGGCGCCGACGCGGACCTCGACCTCGCGCTGCTCCGCGTCGGCGGGCTCGACCTCCCGGCGGTGGAGCTGGGGACGACCGCCGGGCTCCGCGTCGGCGAGGACGTCTTCGCCGTCGGCAACCCCTTCGGCCACGGTCACACGGTCACCCAGGGGATCCTCAGCGCCCGCGCCCGCGAGCTGGGACGGGACGAGTTCGACGCGTTCCTCCAGACCGACGCCGCCATCAACCAGGGCAGCAGCGGCGGCCCCCTCTTCGACAGCGCCGGGCGGGTCGTCGGCGTCAACACCCTCATCGACGGCCGCGGCGAGGCGCTCGGCTTCGCGATGCCCGTCGAGCTGGTCCGGGGCGCGCTCCCGTTCCTCCGCGAGGGGCTCGACGTCGAGCCGGGCTGGCCCGGCCTCCGCCTCGAGGAGGTCCGCGGCGGCGGGCTCCGCGTGGCGACCGTGTTCAAGGACAGCCCCGCCGACCGCGCCGGCGTCCGGTCGGGCGACGTCATCGTCTCCGTGGACGGGTCGACGGTCCGCGGCCGGGCGGCGTGGCAGGAGAAGTTCGGGCTGGCCTTCCCCGGCGAGGAGCGGACGCTGCTGATCCAGCGCAAGGGGAAGGACGTCGTCGCCAAGGTGGCCCTCGAGGCGCGCGGCGACTGGGCCGACCGGGTCGCCGGCAAGGCGGTCGAGATCGAGGGCATGTACATCGCCGTCCGGAGCATCCCCCCCGACGTGATCGGGCAGGGCGGCATCACCGGCGGCGTGCAGGTGGTGACGTCCGCGCGGGGCGCCATCTTCCGCGCCGGCGACATCGTCCTCGAGGTGGACGGCGCGGCCATCAAGGCCCCCCGCGACATGGTCGTCGCGTGCGACGGGGCGCTCGCGAACCGGAAGATCACCGCCGTCGTGTACCGCGACGGGAGCGCGTTCCGCATCCACAAGCGCTGGTGACGCGACGCGCGGATCAGTCCCCTGCGTACCCGAGGATGATGCTCACCCCCCGCTCTCTGGTCGCCTCGTCGTAGTAGCCGACCGCGATGTCCTGGACTCCATCCCCATCGACGTCACCGAGAATGGACAGGCCGCGAACCATCCACAGCCCGAAGGGAGCCTCGGCGAACGCGAACGTCGCCCGTGCACCGGGAGTCGGCCCCCCGTCGAGGGCCGCGGCGAGGTCCACGCCGCTGAAGACCCAGAGCCTTCCCTGCTTCGCCTCCCCGACGACAAGGAGGTCCGGGATATCGTCCCCGTCAACGTCTCCTCCACCGGCGACCGCCACGCCGAAGCCGTCGCCGTCCTCCTGTCCCGTGAGAAGGACGCCGACCTCGCTCAGTTCGGCCTCGTCATGGCCGGCAAGCAGCCTGGAACCCACGACGTAGGCAAGGCCGGGTCCGCCCTCGACGTCCTGCGGGCCGCCTATTGCGATCTCGTCAGCCCCATCCCCATCGACATCGCCGATCCTGGCCGCGCTTCGGCCCGCACCCCAGAAGGGCTCGGGCCAAAGCAGGGCGTGGTCCAACACCGTGACGACCTCCTCCTCCTGCAGACTCGCTCCCAGGGCGATTCCCACCCCGAGCCCAGGCTGGGCGAGGACAGCGTCGTCGAGTCCGTCGCCATCGACATCCGCGAGGGCGAGCCCCCACTCGCCAAAACCCTGCTCGCCCGGGATCTCGATCGCCGCCGACGCATCTTCGGCACCCACCTCATCGGGCCAATCGGGCTGAGGCTCGAAGATGTAGCCGCCGCTGCTCCCGCTGATGTCTGTTGGAGCCCCGAGCAGCACAGACCCCCGAGGCGACGCCGCGACGACCGATCCCATCGCCGGGTGTGCCTCGTCACTGAACTGGAGCGCGACGTCTTCCACCTCGACCTCGGTCTCCGCGTCGAGCTCGGAGGAGAAGGTCAACCACGCCGCAGCGGGGACCCAGTACATGCCCCCGGCGAGGACTTCGTCTCGTCCGTCACCGTCCCGATCACCCAGGAACGCAACCGACGACCCCATCGCCACCGGGTGTGTTGAGGACCCCAGGATCCGGTAGTCAGCCTCCTCCTCGGTCAACTCGCCGGCCCCCAACAGCGAGCTGCCCGAGTAGGCGAGGACGCGCCCAACGCCCCCGTTCCACGAAGGAGAACCGACGAGCAGGTCAGGCACACCGTCACCATCGAGGTCGCCGCCGCCAGCGATCCCCCAGCCGGTCCCCGCGTCGTCCGATCCCGCTACCCAGGCCGTGCGGCTTGCCTCGGCGGAACTCCCGTCAGTTCCGTCGCAGTCCTCGTCGATGCCGTCGCCCGGGTCCTCCCAGGGCCGACCGGGCCAGGACCCTGGGTCGTCGTCGTCGCAATCGGGTGCTTGCGAGGCCGGATCGGCATCGACCGCGAATCCGTCGCCATCGGCGTCGGTGCCATCCGTGCCGTCGCAGTTGTCGTCCCGGTCATCGCCCCAGGTGTCGGCCGCTCCTGGGTGAACCGATGGATCCCCCGGGTCGCAGTCCCGCTCGTCCGCGTACCCGTCGCCATCGGAGTCAACCTCCGCGGGCCCGCAGCCCGCCCACGCCAGTGCGAGCGCGACCAGAAGCCACCGCCGTGTGTTGGTGAGAGTCGCGACCATGATGGACGGCCGTCGGCCGGCTAGTGATCGGGCCGGATGCAGGGCAGGCAGGTCAGGCTCAGGTTGTCGAGTTCCATGGTCGCCTCGCCGTTGCCGGCCTTGGCCGCCGTGATCCCCAGCAGGATGTCGTGGTCGATGTCATCGACGAGCCCCCACTGCAGGAGCTCGAACTCGTGGTCGTCGGTCGGGTCTCCGAAAGCGTTCAACTCGTCCAGACCGATCCAGAAGGGGTCGTTGACGAGCGACGGGACCATCGCGCCGGTCACCGGGTCGGGCGCGTACTCCCCCCTGCCTGAGAAGGTCGAGTACCAGCCGGCGTTCTCCGAGTCGAGCGCGCCTGGCGTCGCCTGGTCGCACATCGGGACGTCCGAATTGGGCGCGACCAGATCACCCAGGAACGTCGACGAGTCGGGGCCGACGTTGGGGAGGTAGGAGCCCTGGTTGGTGAAGGGGTTGTCCACGTCCCGTGAGACCGTGGCCGTTGCGTTCTCACTGTCTCCGTATCCCCAGGCGCCGAGATACCCACCGCTCCAACCGCCGTCGTCGGCCCATTGGGACGAGGGGATGAATCCGTCGGTCACGCCGCCGTCGTACATCAGAATCGCCATCCCGTCCGACGGCACGTGGCCGCCGCCGGTCGGCGGCAGGATTCGGAAGTCGAACTCGATGCAGAAGGGCTGGTCGTCGCCGACCGCGAACCTCCTCGGGGGGAAGTCCGCCGGAAGCAGTATCAACGCACCGGCCTCGTCCGACTCCGCTTCCCCGTCGTCGGCGACCGCATCGTTGTTGAGGTCGGCGCCCTCGACGATCAGCTCGATGATTCCGGAGCCGAGCGGGTAGGCCGTCGTCCCCTGGGCCTCGACGCGAGCGAGGCTGTCGTCGGCGTAGAAGTAGATGCCCGATGCGATCCGGCTGGGGTCGTCGAAGGACCAGAAGTGGTCGATGTTCCCGTTGCAGTCGTTGTCCAGTCCGTCGCATATCTCATTCTGGTGGGTCTGGTCCAGCCACACGGCCGCGTTGTTGTCGTCGCAGTCGCCGTCGCAGGTCGGCATGCCGTCTGAGTCAAAGTCCTCTTCGTCGTTCGGTACCCCATCCCCATCGACGTCCGTGTCGGCGTTGTCGGGGATCCCGTCGTTGTCGTCGTCCGGATCGGAGGCGTTGACGACTCCGTCCCCGTCGATGTCGTTGTCGAAGAAGTTCGATGCCCCGTCCCCGTCGATGTCCCCAGGGCTGCCACCGAGTCCGAGGGCGTTGGGGACTACCCAGCGGTCGCAGTCGTCGTCGTTCCCGTTGCAGGCTTCGACGGCGGCCGGGTTGACGAGGGGGTCGCCCTCGTCGCAGTCGTTGCAGGTGGGGAAGCCGTCGCTGTCGTTGTCGATGATCTCCTGCGTTGGAACGATGGTGTCGCAGTCGGTGTCCACGCCATCGCAGATCTCGGCCGCACCGGGGTTGACCGAGGGGTCGCCATCGTCGCAGTCGTCGCAGGACGGCCAGCTGTCCGCGTCGAGATCGACGCCTTCCCCGAAGAGGACGGCGCCGTCGCAGTCATTGTCTACTCCGTCGCACACCTCCGGTGCGCCCGGGTAGACGTCCGCATTGGTGTCTGCACAGTCCCCGTTGCAGGCGAAGAAGCCGTCGCCGTCGAGGTCCCCATCCTCTTCGAGGACACCGTCGCAGTCGTTGTCCCGACCATCGCACAGCTCGGGCGCGAACGGGTGCGTCAGGGCATCGAAGTCGTCGCAGTCGGCTGGGGTACCGTCCGAGGTCCACCCGTCGCCGTCGACGTCAGTCGGCAGCGCGGACGCGGAGTTCGGGTGCGCGAGAACGCAAAGAAGGGCCATCGTAGCCCCCCCCCTGCACGACGATGGTCTTTACCTGGGGCATGGTCCCCTCCCTTGTTCAGCGCGATTCTCCTTGGAGGCAGGGCATCTGCCAAGGGCAAACGAGGGGGGCAGGTGCCTCGGACCGGAGCGCCTTCCGCATCCACAAGCGCTGGTGACGCCGCGCTAGGCTGGGCGCGTGTCCACGGTTCGCGTCCGGAGCGTCTGCGCCGTCTGCGCCGTCCTCGGGGCGCTCGCGGTCGCCGGCTGCGCGAGATCGGGCGCGGACGGACCGGAGGCCCCCCCCGACGACGACCGCGGCGCGCCGGCGTGGTTCGTCTTCGGCCCCCAGTACGACGCCCACCGCGCCCGCATCCTGATCCCCCTCGCGGGCGAGTTCGGCTGCGCCGACATGGGCGTCGGCGGCGACGGCCCCCGGGCCGACCTGGCCGGGCACTGGCTCGACCTGCAGCTCGTCGTCGGACCGTCCGCGGGGTGGGTGGGGGAGTACAGGCCGGCCCCGGCGGGGTGCAGCTACGCGACGGACGGCCGCTGCTTCCGCTGGATCGAGCGCCGCGACGGGGAGGTCGTCGGCAGCCTGGAGGACGACGCGGCGGGCGACCGGCTCGAGATCGCGGCGATGGGCGCGACGGTGAGGGGCACGCTGCGCCGCGCCGCGGGCCCGATCCCGTTCGACGCGACGGAGTGCGGCAAGCTCGGCCCCGCCCACTCCGCCGACGGCCCCAGCGACGCGGCGGACGGCCCCTGGCGCCTCCGCTTCCGGTAGCTGTTAGGGTCGCCCCGTGCCGATCGACCTGACGAACCCGTGGATCGTCGCCGCGCTCGTCCTGCTCGGCCTCTGGGTCCTCGCCCACTTCAAGACCAGCCGCCCCGACGGGACGCTGATCGGGAAGGTCCACCCCTACCGCCGGATGATGCCGTTCATCATGCCGACGCGGAACGAGTCGGTCGTCTACTTCGACGACACCCTCCGGGCCGAGCCGCTGCTGGAGTACCTCGCCGCCGCGCGGGCCGAGTTCGGGGCGAACATGACGCACGCGGTCGTGGCGGCGGGGAACATCGCGCTGGGGCAGAACCCGGCGATGAACCGGTTCGTCGCGGGCAAGCGCCTCTACCAGCGGGACGGCCGGTGGCTGACGTTCGCGGCCAAGCGCAAGAAGAAGGACGCGAAGGCCCGCCTCGGGGTGGTCAAGCTGCGGATGCAGGACGGCGAGACGTTCCGCGACCTCGTCGGCCGCATCAACAGCCGCATCGACGTCGAGCGCTCCGGCAAGAAGACGGGCCTCGACAAGGAGCTCTCGCTCTTCCTGTTGATCCCGCGGTCGGTGCTGGCGCTCCTCGTCCACGTCTTCCGCCACCTCGACCACCTCAACCTGATCCCCCGCTTCTTCGTCGAGGGCGACGGCATGTACACGTCCGTGTTCCTCGCGAACCTCGGCAGCGTCGACATGCAGCCCGGGTACCATCACCTCTACGAATGGGGGACGTCGCCGCTGTTCCTGATGATCGGCAAGATCGAGGAGAGGCCCTGCGTGGGCGCCGGCGGGGAGCTCGAGGTGGGCAAGGTGCTCCCCGTCCGGTTCAGCTTCGACGAGCGGATCGACGACGGGCTGACGGCCAGCCACGGCATCAACACGTTCCGCGACGTCCTCAGCGATCCTCGCACCTGGCTCGGCGGCCTGGAGTCCGACGGGACCGGCGACCTTCCGCTGTGGCCGCGGCGGGAGGAGACGGAGTAGCCGCCGCCGTCAGGGCTGCCGCACCAACACGGGGAAGTCGTCCACGCCGGTCGCGCCGCCGTCCGCGGGGAGGCGCGGGCGGGCCTCGGCGAGGCGGGCGGCGAGGCACTGCTCCAGCGGCGTCCACTCGCGGGGCGGGGGCTCCGGCTCGGCCTCCTCCTCCTCCTCCTTGGCCGGCTTCTCGGGCGCCTTCACCCCGCCGGGGAACTCGAACTTCGGGGCCTCCGGGGCGGCCGGCGCCTCCACCGCGGGCGCCCCCTCGGGGGCCTCCACCGCGGGCGCCTCGGCCGCCTCCATCTCCGCCAGCGCGCGCCGCCCCTCCCGTGTGTTCGGGTCGGGCGGCGGCACGTACAGATCCTGGGGCGTGGCCTCGACCGCGCCGTCGGGCCCCACGTCCAGGTGCCACCGGGTCACCGCCCACGTCCCCGCCCGCAGATCCGCCAGCTCGTCGGGGCAGGCGTCGCCGGACGTGAACACCAGCCGGCCGGCCTTCAGCACCTCGCCCGCGGCGGGGGACTCGTGCGTCTCCGGCGCCCACCCGACGTCGAACTGGAGCCCCGGCGGCGGCCGCGTGCGGGTCCCGCCCTTGGGCACCTTCTCCTTCTTGTAGCCTTTCGGCGGCTTCTCCCACCACACGCGGACGGGGACGGCCATGCCCGGCTCGCCCACGGGGAGGATCCACTTCGACGCCCACGTCTCCATCTCGGGCATGAGCTTGGGGTCGAGGGTGCTCTCCTCGATGGCCGCGCGGGAGCCCCCGTCGCTGGCCGTCACGAGGAGCCGGACCTCGGCCCCGGGCTTGCTCGCCGGCGCCCGCGGGAGCGTCTTCCCGACCGCCGTCCGGACGCCCTCGACGTACGCGTCGAGCTCGGGGAGCGAGGCGTCGCCGGCGGCCCACTGGCGGGGTCCGGCGGCGGCGACGGCGGTCGCCAGGGCCGCGACGAGGGCGAGGGGAAGAACCGATCGGAGCGAGCGCATGCGGCGGAGCATAGACCGGACCGCGGCAGCCCCCCGTCGGGTTCCGCTAGGATGACGGGCCGCGGATGCCGCCCACGCCCCAACGCTGGACCCGGGCCCTGCTGTGCGGCGTCGTCGTGCTGCTCGCGGCCGCCCCCGCCCTCGCGCGCGAGTACTCGGTCCCCATCGACGTCAGCGACGAGGAGGATCTCCGCGAGCTCTACTACGACGTGCAGATCGACGAGGAGGAGTTCCGCATCCTCCTGCTCCTGCTGGAGAACCCGATCGACGTCAACCGGTCCGAGAAGGCCGACCTCTACGCCCTCCCCGGCGTCTCCGTGCAGCTCGCCGACGCCATCGTGGAGGAGCGGATCCTCAACGGCCCCTACGTCCTCCTCGCGGACCTCCTGACCCGCGTCGAGGGCGTGACGTGGCGGCTGCTCGACCAGATCGAGCCGTTCGTCTACCTGTCGATGCCCCAGGGGACGAAGCCCGCCGTCCGGGGGAAGATCCACTTCGGCCTCTTCAAGGACTGGAACGGCTGCCCGCCGCTCGCCGAGGACGACTACGCGGCGCGGAGCAAGTACCGCTGCCAGCTCGGCTACGACAAGTGGCCGACGATGGGTCTCGGCGCCCACGTCGAGGTCCTCGGGTGGCTCGACTTCGCCGTCGCGGGGCAGGTCCACGAGGGCGTCAAGAAGGTCGTCTACGACCCCGCCTCCCGCGACATCTACGCGTCCTACGGCCAGCCGCTCTTCGAGCCGATCGACGCCTGGCTCCGCATCCGCCGCCCCCACGGGCTCGTCATCGTGGGCGGCTACCACGCCGACTTCGGGGCGGGCCTCGTCATGGGCACCGACGACCGCGAACGGCACGGCTTCAGCGCCCGCAAGACCGCCGGCTCGCCGCGGTCCTACGAGTCCATCCCGGGGCTGTTCGGGGCCGCCGCCCAGGCCCACTCGCTGCAGGCGGGGCGCGCCGACTTCGACCTGTCGATCTTCGGCTCGATCAAGTCGCACGACCTCTACTCGCCGTTCATGCGCCTGACCGGCGGGGACGACAGCGTCGACCTCCTGACCGCCGACCTGGAGGGGCCGCGCGTCTGGATCGACGGCCAGCGCTCCTACTCGATCAGTCTCCCGGACGCCTTCCGGGTGGCCCTCGCGGGCGGCAACGCGACCGTCCGCTTCAACCGCCGCACCCACGTCGGCGTCACCGGCTACGGCGCCTTCGTCGACCGGACGTCGATCGAGGGGGTGGACGACCCGTGGGAGTTCGTCGTCGGCGCGCGGTGGCCCACGGAGCGGAGCTTCGGGACGATCGGGCTCGACGGCGCGGTCGGCTTCGGGCTGGTCGACTTCGAGGGGGAGGCGGCGTTCTTCCTCGCCCAGCGGCCCGCCATGGCGCTCTACTTCCGCGCCCGGATCGAGCCCGCGTGGGGCGAGTTCACCCTCTCGGCGCGCCACTACGACATCCACTTCGCGAACCCCTTCGCCCACGGCGAGGCGGCGTCGGACCAGCTCCTCGGCTACACCGACCGGAACGAGCAGGCCATCCGGTTCGCGGCGCTGTACAAGCCGAACAAGCGGCTCCAGGCGCGGGGGCGGGCGGAGATCGCGCGGAACATCCTCCTCAACACGTACGACTTCCGCATGAACGGCTCGCTGACGGGGCGTCCGCTGGAGTTCCTCGCGCTGTCCGGCAACTTCCGCTTCACCGACCAGAACCTCGCCCTCGGCGGCCGCGACGCGGTCTACAGCGGGGACTTCGAGAACCTCGTGTGGGTCAACCCCAGCGCCTACGACGACCTCGCCCGCGTCAGCATCGACCCGAACTTCACCATCGAGGATCTCGAGTTCGGCGAGCAGTACCTCGACGAGCTGCGCCAGCGGGCGGGGCAGAAGCTGACGCTGGGGTGGCAGGTCCGGGTGGACGACAAGAAGATCGGCGACGTCACGCTCCGCTACCGGCACAGCTGGACGGACAACCGGAAGACCGTGCAGGTCGGCGACGACAGCTGCCAGTACAAGATGCAGCAGTCCCACAGCGTCCGGCTCTCGGCTGCGGTCAAGCCGCACAAGACGACGACGCTGCGGGGGAGCGCGGCGTACCACAACGACGACGTCCAGGGGGGGCGGTCGCTCGGCGGGGGCGAGTACGGCGACAAGGCGGTGTACGGCTACGTGCAGGTCGAGCAGAAGGTGGCGGACAAGGTGAAGTTCAAGCTCCGCGGGCTGGCGGGCCGGCGGCTCGGGGACCCGCCGTCGGCGTGCGACGAGGGGAGCGCGGACCGGTTCGTGCCCGACCCCGAGGCGGCCGAGCTGTACGCGCCGACCGACTACCAGACGCGGCTGTTCGGCGAGATCCTCTTCGTGACGACGGTGAAGTTCTGATGTTCGTCCGCCGCCTCGCCCTGCTCGCCCTGCTGCTGCCGTCGGCGGCGCTCGCCGTCGAGCCGGGGGACGTCGTCTTCACCGAGCTGATGATCGCCCCCGCGAACTCCTCCCGGGAGTGGATGGAGCTGTACAACCCGACGGCGACGTCCATCGACCTCGCCGGCTGCGAGCTCCACGAGGGGGGCGACGTCAAGGACATCGACGCGCTCGTCATCGGCTCCCGCGACTACGCGATCCTGAGCCGGACGGTGGACTGCGCGGTCTACGACGAGGTGGGCGCGTGCGTGCAGACGTCGGACTTCGTCTACACGGGGCTGGCGCTCGGCAACAGCGACGGGCCGCACGCGCTGTCGCTGCAGTGCGAGGGCGTCGTGATCGACGAGATCGCGTACGACTGGGAGGCCTTCGACGGCGACTGCGTGGGCGCCGCGGCCTGCTCCGTGGGGCTCGACGGGTTGACCCAGAACGCGGACGCGAACGACGACTGGGAGGAGTCCTGGTGCGTCGACGTCGGCGACGAGCTCCTCTTCGACGAGGACGGCGCGACGATGAAGGCGACGCCGTGGGCGCCGGCGCAGTGCCCGACGTCGGGACCGGCGTGCGGGGCGGGGGACGTGGTCATCACGGAGATGATGATCGACAGCGTCGCGACGTCCGACGAGGAGTGGTTCGAGGTCAAGGTCACGACCGGCAGCGGCTGCGACCTCCACGGCTGCGAGATCTGGGAGGGGCCCGAGGCCGAGGTCCCGTTCGACCAGACCGGGGACGACGACGACGACGACAGCGCCGGCGACGACGACGACAGCGCGGGCGATGACGACGACGATGTGTGCGACGACCCCGACCCCTGCGTCTGCCCCGTCGAGGGCTGGAAGTGCCACGAGATCGACGCCGCGGGGGAGTCGCTCGCCGCCGAGTCCGGGGACTACGTGCTCTTCGCGAAGTCCCACGACCAGGTCGCCGTCGAGCCCGAGATCATCCCCGCCGACTACCAGTACGGGACGATCTCGTTCGTCAACGCCGAGCCCGGGTTCGTCAGCCTCGTCTGCAACGACGTCGTCGTCGAGACGGCCGCCTACGACTGGGAGCTGTACCAGGACGACTGCCGCAGCGACGGCTGCACGATCCAGGTGCCGCCCGACGCCGAGGTCCCCGCCACGAACGACGACCCCGGCGGCTGGTGCGTCGCCAACCAGGACGACGCGGACCGGTACGCCGACCCCGACGACGACCCCTTCTTCGGCTCCCCCGGCGGCCCCGCCGTCTGCCTCACGCGGGAGTGGCCCACGGCCGGCGAGGTGGTCTTCACGGAGTTCATGATCGCGCCCCAGGGGTCGGCCTTCACGGCGTCCGACCAGCTCGAGGAGGACCCCAGTCCGACGGGGTTTCCGGAGTGGTTCGAGGTGCTGTCGGTGACGGACCGGACGGTCGAGCTGGAGGGCTGCACGCTGCGGACGATCCGGGAGGTCGAGCCCGAGGGGGACGACGACGACAGCGCGGCGCCGGAGATCACGATCCAGGAGCACGTCATCGGCTCGGAGACGATCGCGCCGGTGCTGGACTCGGGGGATGTCCAGGTGATGGTCAAGAGCAAGTGCCTGGACCTCGCCGAGCCGGAGCCGAGCGGCGTCTGCAGCGCGGGCGACCGGACCGACTACGTGTACGGGTCGCTGTCGTTCACCAACGACGACGTCTCCTCGACGGTGGAGCTGGAGTGCCCCGACGCGTCGGATCCGGTGGGCGGTGACCCGATCGTCGTGGACCGCACGGTCATCAACCAACGAAGGATGGCGAACCGGAGCGGCCACACGATCGAGTTCGACCCCGCGGTCGCGGACCCCGCCGACGCGAACGACGCCCTGACGGCGTGGTGCGAGGCGTCGTTCGAGGACGCGATCGACGGCGTCGTCGGGGTCGACGGAGAGATCAACTACGGCACGCCGGGGGTGGCGGGGCCGTGCAAGACGGGGCTCGTGTCGGTGCCCCCGTCCGGCGCCGGCTGCCGCTGCGAGGCGATGACGCCGGCGGGCGGCGCGGCGGGGCTGCTGGCGCTGCTCCTGTTCGGACGCGTGCGGAGGAAGACGGCATGAAGAAGCGGGGACTGGTCGCAGGTTCGCTGGTGCTGCTGCTCGGGGTCCCGCTCCTGGTGGGGGCGAAGGGGGACAAGGAGCCGCGCCCGGACGCGGACACGGTCCGCATCCACGTGCTCAACGTGGGGCAGGGGGACGCGACGATCATCGAGGGTCCGCGGGACGCCAAGGGCGACCGGAAGATCATGATCCACGACGCGGGCGAGTCCTCGATGCAGGGGAACGAGGCGCAGCACGTGATCGAGCCGTACCTGCGCCAGCACGTGGACGACGGCAAGCCCTCGCGGCCGGTGATCGACGTCGACTACCTGATCCCGTCGCACTACCACAAGGACCACATGGGGGCGACGCGGGGGAAGGAGCCGACGGGCATCTTCTACCTCTGGGAGGCGCTGAACATCCGCGTCGGCAAGGTGCTCGACAGCGGCATCGGGTACGACGCGGCGGGGCAGGGGGACATGACCTACCGGACGTGGGTCAACGAGAACAAGGTCGACCGGGAGACGGTGGAGTTCGACCAGCTCGGGCCGGACCGGCAGATCGACCTCGGCGAGGACGTCTGGGTGGAGGTGCTGTCGGTGGGCGCGGAGGTGGAGGGGCGCGGCCGGGTGGTCGCGGACCGGTACATCAACACGACGTCCCAGAACGACTTCAGCATCGCGCTGGTCATCCACTACAAGAAGTTCGACTTCTACATCGCGGGGGACCTGTCGGGGTACCTGCACGAGAGCTGGGGCGCCTGGTACCACTCGATCGAGTCGGCGATGTACCCGCACCTGCGGCGGACCGAGGTGTACCGGGTGAACCACCACGGCTCGCAGTGGTCGAGCAACTACCCGTTCATGCAGCGGCTCCGTCCGCTGGCGTCGGTGATCAGCTGCGGCAAGGGGCACAAGCACCCGAACGAGTACGCGGTGCAGCGGATCCTGGGGTTCGAGGACTACTGGACGGGGCGGCCGCTGGGGTCGGACATCTACCAGACGAAGAACGACGACGGCTTCGTGCTGCCGGAGCCGCACCCGCACACGCTGAAGACGCAGACGGTGGCGAACGGGCACATCGTGGTGGAGAGCGACGGGGTGACGGGGTTCACGATCACGATGGCGGGGCGGGAGCCGATCGAGTACCCGCTGCACCCCGACGACGCGTTCACGGACGTGCCGTGGTCGGTGAAGAAGGCGCGGGACGGGAAGGCGGACGAGTACGAGGCGTTCTACGACCGCGACGACGCGGCCGAGGGGCGGATCGTGGCGCCCGACGGGGACGACCCCGCGGGCGGCGGGGACTAGGACCGGGCGGCCGCGCGGCCGCGCACCTCAGAGCTGGAGCAGCGCGCCGGCCTTGCCGGTGACGGTCTGGTCCTTCTTGCCGACGGTGATGGTCCACTCGCCGGGCTCGAGGACGAGGACGAGGGGGGCGTCGTTCGTGCGGAGGCGGCCGACGCGGTCGCCTTCGACGAAGACCTCGACGGCGCGGGCGCGGGGTCGGACCTCGACGACGCAGACGGCGGCGACATCGAAGCCGGCGGCGGTGACGGCGTCCAACGTGGGGACGTCGGCGCTGCCGGCGCCGCCCCAGCTCATGCCGCCGCCGGTGTGCTCGACGTCGACGGTGGCGCCGTCCTCGGTGCGGTTGACGTCGGCGGAGGCGTGGTCGACGCGCATGCCGTCGCTGCCGACCTCGATGCGGGTGTCGGTGGACTTCATGGACTCGTAGTCGCCGGACTCGTAGGCGTCGACGTTGTGCTTGAGGTCGGAGCCGGCCTCCTGGAGGGCGCCGGCGGTGGACTGGAGGCCGGTGGCGACGGAGGTGGCGGTCTGCATGACCTCCAGCGCCGACTTCTTCTTCTTGCCGGGACGGAGGACGGCGAGGACGCGGCGGCCGTCGTCGCCGACGAGGACGGAAGCGGCGGTCGGGGCGGAGGCGGGGGCGGCGCCGGTGTCGGCGACCGCGGCGGGCGGGGCCTCGTCGGCGGGCGGGGCCCACTTCTCGGGGTCGGGCTGGGTGCAGGGGGCGACGCGGAGGTCGCGGAGGCGGGTCTTGCCGTCCTCGAAGTCGAAGTCCCAGCGGAAGCGGTCGCCCTTGGGCTGCTTGCGCTGTCCGGCGATGGGTCCGAAGGCGCGGTCGTTGACGCGGACGGTGGCCCAGGTGCCGTCGTAGACGATCTCGACGAGGTTGGGGTCGTCGGGATCGGTGGACCAGCGGTCACCGAGGGGGCGGATGAACTTCTCGCGGCCGTGGACGACGAGCTTGCCGTCGTCGAACTCGAAGGTGAGGCCGTGGTCCTCGAACTGGATCTCCCACTCGGAGTCGTCGTCGCTGACGACGGCGTCGAAGCGGAGGGCGAGCGGCAGGCTCGCGGCGCCGTCGGAGAGCTCGTCGGCGACGTCCTCGGTGTGCTTCTTCCGGACGTCCCAGTAGCGGCACTGGGAGCCGGACGCGGCGAAGGCCTCGTCCCACACCACCTCGGGCTCGGCGTCCCAGGCGCCCTCCCACACGACGGGCTCGGCGAACAGCCACCGGGCGGCGCCGCGGGCGCCCTTGCCGAGGACCTTGAGCTCGACGTGCTCGAGGGGGATGGCGGGGTCCCAGGTGACGTAGGCGAAGCGGATGAGGGTCCGCCCGTCGTCGGTGGTGCCGGCGTCGGTCCAGTCGTTGAGGTGGCGCTCGGTCTTGCCGGAGTCGAGCCGCAGCTTGTAGCCGTCGGGCTCGACGTCGTGGAGGACGACGGAGACGACGGCCTCGGAGGTGCCCGAGGCGGGATCCAGGACGATCCGCTCGAGGCACACGACGGCGCCCTCGTCCTTCTTCCGGAGGTCGGCCTCGGTATCGTCGCACCCCCACGCCATCGACACGAGCCCGGACTCACCGGCGGTCAGCGGCCCCCCCGGGATGGTCATCTTCTCCTTCGCGCCGGCGGCGGCGGGGACAAGGAGCAGGGAGACGAACAGCAGGGTCGCGGACCGCATCCGCGGAGTCTACGCGGGACGAGTCCATCGGCGCCGAGGCCCCACCGAGGTCGTCGACCTCCCCCGACTTGTGGCACATCGGGACGCCACAACCCCGACCAGGTCGACGACCTCCCCCGACTTGAGGCACCTCCTGACGCCACAACCCCACCCAGGTCGTCGACCCCCTGGCGGCGAGGGTGGAGGAATCCGGTCGGTGGCGGCCGGAATGTCGCCCCCTGGCGGCGAGGGGTGGGGAATCCGGTCGGTGGCGGCCGGAATGTCGCCCCCTGGCGTCGAGGGTGGGGGAATCCGGTCGGTGGCGGCCGGAATGTCGCCCCCTGGCGGCGAGGGGTGGGGAATCCGGTCGGTGGCGGCCGGAATGTCGCCCCCTGGCGGCCCGGGGGGTCAGGGGATCGGCAGGGCGCGGTAGATGGGGCCCGTGTCCTGGCTCTCGGGGCAGGAGAGGTTCACCTGCCAGACGATCTCGCCGTCCGGCGTGACCTCGCGGAGCGACTGGTCCTCCGAGCACGTCGCGACGACGTTGCCGTCTTCGAGGAGCGTCGCCGAGCCCTGGGTGGGGCAGTCGCGGCCCAGCGAGACCGACGTCGTGATGTCCGCCGTCCCTGCCTCGGGGTCGAGGTCGACCGCGATGTAGCGAGCGTCCTCGCACGGCGGGGTGGGGTCCGCCGCGCAGCCGTCGTGGGGGTTCCGGTTGTCGTACAACTCCACGCCCCCCGGAATCGCGCGGACGTGGTGGAAGCCGAAGAAGTCCGCCGGTCCGCCGGCGCTCGCGCTCAGCTCGAAGTCGGACTCGACCGACGCGCCGTCCAGCTTCCACGTCATCACACCGTCGTCCACCCGGACGATCGTGTGCTGCCCCGTCAGCGACAGCAGCACCGCCCCGCTGCCGTCGACGCTGAGGCCGTTGCCGTGCGTCCAGTCCTGCCCGCTCAGGCGGCCGTTCCAGTAGCCCGTGTCCTCCGACTCCGGCGGCTCCGGCAGGAACCCGATGTCCACCGTGTCCCACGAGTCCACCACCGCCCCGCCGTCCACCGTCATCACCCCGTCTGCGATCCAGACGTTGCCGTCGTCGTCCGTCCAGTCCGTCGCCGTGATCGCCAGGATCCGGCCGTCCGCCAGCCGCAGCACGTCGTGGTGGACGTAGCGGTCGAACCCGGGGGTGACGTCCTTCGTCAGCCGCGTCAGCTCCTCGCCGCTGCCGAGGTCCCACTCGACCACATGCTCGCGGTCCTCGATGCCCAGGACCGTCCCCTGCGGCGTGAACGTGAACCCCGCGATGGACGTCGCCCCGACGTCGACCCAGCTCGCGATCGCGCCGTCGCGGTCGAGCACGAGGAGGTCCTCCCGCCCCGCGCAGCCGAAGCTGACGACGACCTCCCCCACCGCGCACCCGTCGCAGGCCGTCGTCAGGGCGACGTCGACCGCCTCCACCCACGCCGGCAGCTCGGCCGCGTCGTCGTCGTCGGAGGTCGCATCGTCGTCGTCGGAGGTCGCGTCGTCGTCGTCGTCGGAGGTCGCGTCGTCGTCGTCGGAGGCCGCCGCGTCATCGTCGTCGGCGAGAGAGGTCGCGTCGTCGTCGTCCGGCGGCTCCCCCGACGGGCACGCGACCAGGAGCAGGGCGAGCAGCAGGACCGAGCAGCGCATGCCCTCAGGATCCCTCAGCCCCCGCGGAGGTTAAACGTCCAGCTTCCGCAGCGCCGCCGCGATCCGCGCCAGCCCCGCCTCGATGTCGTCCAGCCCCACGGCCCCGACCGACAGCCGCATCCAGCCCGTGTCCTGCGTCAGCCCGAACGCCTGGAAGGGGACGATCCCGAAGCCCGCTTCGTCGAGCAGGTAGCCCCGCACGTCGTCGTCCGTCGCCAGCGTCCGGCCGTCCACCGTCCGGCCCAGGATCGAGAAGCGGACGCTCAGGTAGATCGCCCCCTGGGGCGCGATCGAGCGGACCGGCAACCCCGCCGCGTGCATCGCCTCGAAGCCCTCGTGCAGCGCCACGAGCCGCGCCTCCACCGCCGACTTCATCTCCGCGTGGTAGTCCCGGATCGCGTCGTCGTCGTCCAGCAGCTGCTCCGTCGCGAGCTGCGTCGGCCGCGGCGCCCACGCGCCCATGTGGCCGATCAGCGCCTTGAACGCCGGCATCAGCCCCGGCGGCACCACCGCCCAGCCGACCCGCAGCCCCGTCGCCGCGAACGACTTGCTGATCGCGTCCACGAAGATCGTGTACGCCGCCATCTCCGGCCGGACCCCCGGAGGCGTCACGTGCTCCGTCTCGCCGAAGCACAGCATCCAGTAGACCTGGTCGTACATCACCATCACCGGGCGCTCGCCGCGGCCGCGACGTCGCTCGTTCTCGGCCAGCACCACGTCGCACAGCGCCCCCAGCGCCTCGGCGCTGTACGCCGTCCCGCACGGGTTCAGCGGCGAGTTCAGGCAGAGCAGCGTCACCCCGTCCAGCTGCCCCTCGATGTGCGCTGCGCCGAGCAGGAAGTCCGTCGACGCGTCCGTCTCGAGGCCGACCACCTCGGCCCCTCGGATGTGGCAGTAGTAGTGGTTGTTCCAGCTCGGGATGCCGTACAGCACCTTGTCGCCGGGCTGCACCACCAGCGCGTACGTCGCGAAGATCGGCGGCCGCGCGCCGCTCCCCATCACCACGCTGTCCACCGGGTAGTTCAGCCCCAGCTTCCGCTCGTAGAGGTCCCGCACCGCGCGCCGCGTCCCCGGCAGGCCTACCGCCGGGGGGTAGTTCGTCGCGCCCGCGTCGTACGCCCTCGCCACCTCCGCGGCCAGCTTCCGGGGGATGCGGAACTGCGCCGGCGAGAAGTCCCCCACCGTCAGGTTGCAGATCTCCCGCCCCTCCGCCTTCATCGCGTTGATCTCGCCCGCGATCTTCAGGATCGCCGAGCCGCCGAGCCCGCCCGCCATCGTGTTCAGCGCGGCCCGCGCGAAGGTCTCGTCCCCCCACTGCGCGGGGGTCACCGTGGTCACGTCCAGGGTCATGCCGGCTTGGCCTTTCCGTCGATCGACTTCAGCACGCGGTCGTAGACGACCATCAGCAGGATCGACGCGACGCCGATCCCCGCGATCCAGAACCAGATGTGGTGCGGGTCGTACTGCTCGAAGAGGTACCGCTGCACCTCCATCGCGTCCGTCCCCCGCGCCTCGGCGAGCCGCCCGACGACCTCCGACTTCGGGATGTCGAGGACCGCCGTCTCGTCCTGCCCGAGCTTCACCAGCTCCTTGCGGGCGAGGTTCACCTTGTCGCCGTGCTTCTCGTAGAAGTTCCCCGCGAAGATCGACCCCGTGATCCAGCCGATGGCCACGGGCACGTTCGCGTACCCCATGAAGAGCCCCTCCTGGCCCTTCTTCGCCAGGGTCGCGAGGTACTCCATCTTCTTGGGCGAGCTCAGCATCTCGCCGACGCTGAACACCAGGATGCCGACCAGGCACGACCAGCCGATGACCGCCGTCCCCGCCAGGAAGGACCCCGCCGTGGCGACGAGCATCCCGATCAGGATCGACGTCAGCGGCCGGACGAACGACGACAGGTAACCGAAGAACACGACCGTGAAGACGATCAGCCCGGGGTTCAGGTTGATCATCCACTCGGGCGGGATCTGCGCCCCCTCGTCGGCCATCTTGACCAGGTCGCCCGAGCTCGCCATCAGCTTGTCCCGCATCGTCAGGACGAGCAGCGGACCGAGCGCCACCAGGTTCAGCGCGGCGACCATCTGGCCGGGCACGCGGAGCATCCAGATCAGGAAGCCCGCCCCGATGCAGACCAGCGACGCCTGCGCGAGCGCCAGCCAGCCGCTGAAGTCGGCGAGCACGGCGGGCCCGATCCAGGCCGACACGTCCGGCGCCGGGAGCCCGAACCAGGCCAGCGGGAAGAGCGCCAGCGCGACCACCGCGTAGGCCTCCTCGGGGACCTCGTCGCGCGTCCGCCGGTCCGGCCGCGTCGCGACCATGATGACGAACGTGCAGACCGCGGCGAACACCAGCCCGAGGAACGTCGCCAGCACCGTGGGCGTCGTGTTCGACGCGAACGCCGTCCCCAGCGCGCCGATGATCATCGAGCTGTCGACCCAGTCGTCGATCACGTTGGGCAGGAGGTCGAAGACCTGGTTGAACATGAACCAGAACCCCGCGAACGCCATGCAGAACCACAGCACGCGGTGCTGGAAGACGCCGACCACGCTGACGATGACGACCGACCAGCCGTCGACCTTCCCCTCGTCGTACTCGGCCTTGCGGGGCAGGAACACCGCGAAGAAGAAGGCCAGCGTCGTCGCCGCGGCGACGAGGTACACCCACGCCCACGCCCAGTTCGCGAAGAGCGGGATGGCGACCTCGGCGTCGATCACCCCCTCGGGCGCAGGCCACGCCTTCGGCAGCAGCTCCTGCATGTAGATGTGGGCCTCGGCGAGCCACAGGAACATCGACAGCGGGAACACGATCGCGAGCGGGATCCAGGCCTTCCGGTCGAGGCCGGGGACCAGCGAGAGGCCGAACGCGGCGAGCGTCAGCGTCCCCCCCGCCATCGCGAGGTTGCGGACGAGGTCGACGCTGAAGAGGTGCTCGACGCCGTGGTCCGCGGGGAGCGCGCCGGCCGTCTCGCCGATGCCGAGCACGATCCAGACGAACCCCACGATCGAGCTCGCGTACAGGAACGTCAGCCAGCCCCTCGCCAGCGGCTCGGTGATGACCCGGCTGACCTGGCGCCAGATCTCCTTCTGCTTGTCGACCGCCTGGAAGCCGGGCTCCTGCGTCGGGTCCTTGTAGAAGGGGAGCCACATGAAGTTGACCGCGACGAGCACCGCGCAGGCCCAGAAGACGGCGGCCCAGCTGACGTTCGTCCGGAGCAGCCCCGCGAGCACCGGGCCGAGGAAGCCGCCGATGTTGACGAGCTGGTAGAAGATCGCCCAGCCGACCGACGCCTCGGACGCCTTCAGCGTCGCCGCCAGCGTCCCCTGCACGCCCGGCTTGAAGATCGCCGTCCCCGTGGCGAGGAGCATGCAGCCCGTCCAGAACCCCCAGTAGGACGTGAAGATCGCCATGAAGGCGTAGCCGATGATCTTCAGGACGATGGCGACGGCGATCGTGTTCTTGTGCCCGAAGCGGTCCGCGAGGCCGCCCGTGAACATCGGCAGGAACGACTGGAGCGCCGCCCAGCAGGCAAAGATCGATCCCTTCTGGACGTGGGTGAACTCGGGGCCGCCGAGCTCGACGGGGAGCACCATGTAGAGGGCGACGACCGCCCGCACGCCGTAGTAGGCGAAGCGCTCGATCATCTCCATCGTGTTGACGATCCAGAACCTCGAGTCGAGGTTCGCGATCTGGTCGTAGAGGGAGCTGCGTGCGGTCATGGCGGCGCGTTCCTACCACACGCGCCCGCGTGAGGGGCTACTTGCCGAAGAAGAGCCTCACGCCCGCGATCCCGTCCACGCCGAAGCCGACGCCGCCCAGCGGGCTGACCCCGCCGCCGAACGTCGGGATCGCCTCGGCGAAGATCTCCACCGGCGCCCCCGCGAACGTCACCGACGCGCCCACCGCGAGGCCGCCCGCCATCTCCACGAACGCCCCCACCGCGAACCACGCCATCCGCGTCCGGAACGCCGGCCCGAGGGTCAGCTGGAAGCGCGCGGGGGAGTCCGGAACCGCGAGCGTCGCCACCGCGATGCGCGCCTGGAGCGAGACCGCGAGGGAGTTCAACACCGACGGCGCCGTGCCTACGTGGAGGACGATGCCGAACGACTTCGACGGCTCGACCTTCAGGCTGAGCCCGCTGATCGTGCCCGCGCCGAACCCCAGGCCGAGGACGCCGCCGCTGTGGAGGGCGCCCGTCGCGGGACCCGCGGACGCGCCCGCGCCGTCGTCGTCGTCGTCGTCGTCGTCGTCGTCGCCGTCGTCGTCGTCGTCGTCGTCGTCGTCGTCGTCGTCGTCGTCGTCGTCCTCGACGGCCCACGGCGGGGCGTCGCCGTCGTCTCCGTCGTCGTCCGCCTCGTCCGCGTCGTCCGCGTCGTCCGCGTCGCCCGCGTCGTCCGCGTCGCCGCCCTCGCCCTTGCACTGCGGCGAGCCGGCGCACCCGTCGTCGTCGCAGTCGAACGCCCCGTCGCGGTCGTTGTCGGCGCCGTCGCTGCACTCGCCCGGGTCGTCCCCCTCGTAGTCGTCCGCCAGCGCGACGCCGGGGACCAGGCAGAGGGACAGGACGAACGTCAGCAGCAGCGCGCGGATCATGCGCGCGAGGCTACCTGTGCGAAACGGCGCTTGTCTCGGGGGGCTGCGGAGGCCTCAGCGGCGGCGGATCCCGGCCAGCCCGAGGAGCCCGAGGAGGAGCCCGAGGAGGCTGCCGGCGCCGGTCGGACCCGACGCGCTGCACGAGGCGCCGCCCCAGGGCGGACCGGCGTAGCTGCCGTCGGAGTTGGCGACGGTGAAGCCGCCGCCCGCGCCGTCGGAGCCGCTCGCCGCGCTGCTGCCGCCGCCGCCCCCGGACGCGGCCGCCCCGGCCTGCTCGATGCCGAGCTCGATGTTCGTGGCGAAGTGCGGGTCGTCGACGGTGAGGTCGATCCCCAGCTCGGCGCGGAGCTCCTCGGCGTTCTCGGGGAGCGGCCACTCGACGTACGGCACGTCCTCGTCCATCGCGTCCTCGATGGCCGCGGTCGGCGAGGGGTTCTCGTAGATGAGCTCGACCTCCATGTCGCGGCCGATCACCGAGAAGTTCGGGATCCCGAAGCTGCCGTCGGACGACTCGATGTAGACGCTGACGTCGAAGTCGAACCCGTCGACCACGGGGTACGTGAGGTCGTAGGCGTCGCTCCACCGGTCGAGGTCCGGCGGGGTGTTGTTGACGGTCCCCTCGATGAGCAGCCCGATGACGACGAAGCCGTCGTCCTTGAGGTCCTGGTACTCCTCCTCCGCCGCCGGCGCCGCCGCCTGGCAGGGGCCGCACCACTCGGCGCCCATGTCGATGAGGACGACCTGGCCGTACCAGTCGTGCAGGTCGATGAGGTCGCCGTACCGGTCCTCGAGGGTCCAGTTGTTGCTGATGTCGCCCTCGTCCCAGCCGTTGCTGTCGATCTCGGCGTCGGTGTTGGGGTGGTTCGACGGGGACGGCATCCGGTGGTACTCGCCCTCCCACGGCGCGTCCTCGGCGTCCATCGGGTTGTAGTACCCGAGCCACTCCACCGCGTCGGTGAAGCCGTCGCCGTCGCTGTCGGCGATCTCGGGGTTCGTCCCGATCAGGAGCTCGAGGTTGTCCGACAGCAGATCCTCGTCCGTGTCCGCGACGCCGCCGCAGGCGACGAGGAACGACAGGGAGAGGACGAAGGCGACGTGGATGCGAGTCATGGAGGTCTCCGGAAGCCGACGAAGTCTAGCGCCGGCGGCTCGATCAGGCCCGGGCAATCGTCTCGGTCAGCGGACGTCGAAGGGGTGGACCCAGTCGCCCTCTTCGATCCCGAGCTCGTCCCGGATCTCGTCCGCGTTCTCCGGCCAGGCGTACTCGACGGACGGCGCCTCCTCCTCGAGGAGCGAGTCGATGAGGCCGAAGTTCGCCGTGCCGCCGGCCTGGTACCAGTCCTCGATGGTGTGGTCGCGGCCGATGATCGTGTAGTTGGGGATGCCCCAGCCGCCGCCCGCGGGGGTGTAGTGCGGGTACAGGTCGCCGGCCCCGTCGTCGATCAGCATGTTCGTCAGGTCGAAGTCGCCGGCCCACCGCTCCAGGTCGGGGTTGCCGTCGCCCGGGTTGTAGCCGTCGAGCATGAGCTGGATGATCGTGAAGCCCTCGTCCTTGCGCTCGGTGTACTCGTCGTCCAGCGTCTCCGCGGCGATCCGGCAGGGGCCGCACCACTCGGCGCTCAGGTCGATGAGGACGACCTGGCCGTAGAACCGCTTCAGCTTGATCTCCTGGCCGTGCATGTCCTCGGCCGTCCAGTTGGCGCTGAAGTCGCCGTCGCCCCAGCCGTCGTCGGCGGCGAGCTCGTCCCAGTCGGCGCCGCGCCACAGGGGGCCGCGGGGGTAGCGCCCGACGTAAGGGAAGTCGTCGACGTTGCGGGGGCTGAAGAACGTGAAGTGCTCCTCCGCGTCCGTGTAGCCGTCGCCGTCGTGGTCGGGGTTGTCGGGGTCGGTCCCGATCTCGATCTCGAAGCTGTCGGACAGCAGGTCGCCGTCGGAGTCGCCGTCGCCGCCGCCGCCGCCGCGCGACGGGGGACAGCCGATCAGGGGGACGACGAGGAGGAAGAGGAGGGAGGTGCGAATCATGAGGTCTCTCCGATGGCCCGCGCGCAATATACGGACCCGCGGGAGCCGCGCAACAAGCCTTTCGTCCCGTTGACACAACTTGACAGGGGCTTGTTGATACCCGCGGATAGCCGGTGATATCCTCCGGCTATCATGGGCAGACGATCGGTGCAGCTGAACATCCGCGCGACCCCCGCCGTGGTCGACGCCTTCCGGGACGAAGCACACGCCCGCAACCTCAGCCTGGGGGACTGCCTCGCGGCGCTGCTGACGCTGTCGCAGGCGGGGCGGGACCGCGGCGTCTGGCTGTCGCTCCCGTCGGAGACGGAGACGGCGCTCCGGGCGGTGGCCGCGGCGCGGCGGGTCGAGCCGGGGGCGATCCTCGCCGAGTTCGTGGCCGGCAACCTCGCCGCCGAGCTCCGGAAGCTCGCCACCGTCACCGGGAAGCACGCCCCCGCGCGCGTGGACCACGAGGACGACACCGGCGGGGATGACGACGAGGACGAGGTGGGGATCTTCACGGTCTTCGACTGAGCGGTTAAGCTCTCCCGGCCGTGCAGGAGAAGATCATCATCGTCCTGGCGATCGCCGGGCTCGTCGCGGGCTTCTCGTTCGTCCAGAACTTCTGGCAACAGCAGCAGGTCCGTGACTCCCTCCGCGAGATCCTCAACCCCAACAACCAGCACACGTTCAAGAACCGGCAGGGGCTCGAGGACGCCATGTACGACGCCGCCCACAAGATCGTGGGCGACAAGGGTGATCCGGCGATCGAGATCTACCACTACGTCGGCACCACCTACGTCGAGAACGTCGACGTGGCCGACCTGCCGAAGTACGGCGGGGTCAAGGTCGAGGGCGGCAACGTCAAGCTGAGCGCGCTGGTGGGGCGGGTCTGGTGGTACCAGTACACGCTCTGGAACAAGAACTGGCGCAAGGACGTCGAGATCACCAAGGCGGTGTTCGTCGACGAGCGCTGGGTCGGCGCGATGTACACCCGCCCGCCGTCGGCCGAGTTCGACTTCGTCGACGAGCCCTGGCTGCTGCTCGACGCGTCCAAGTAGCCCCGAATAGGGAATTCCGACTCAAACCGCGCGGAATCGCGCCGATAGCGCTGTTCAAGCCGGGGGGCTGACAGCGCCGGAGGCGATGTGAGCGCGGTGGAATCACTGGTTTTCGAGACGACCCCGACGTCCGTGCGGGTGCAGCTCGTCCCCATTCGGGCCCGGGCCGGGCGGCTCGAGGTTCTCGTCCAACCCGGGGAGGCGGGCTTCAAGTTCCCGCACTGTGCGCCCCAGGAGCGTGAGGATCTCGCGCTGGAGGCGGAGCGGTTCGGGCGGAGCGCGATCGGGCTGTCCGGGACGGTCGTCCAGCTGGGCGCCTTCGGGACGTGCGCCGACGGCGTCGACGTGGTCTTCGTGTACCTCGTCCGGCCGACGGAGCCGGGCACCCCGAACCGGCACGGAACCCTCCCCGGCGGCTCGTGGCGCGACGTCCGCGTCGTCCAGGTCGACGACCACGGTCGCCAGGTCCTCGATGACGCCATGGTCAAGCTCGAGTTCGACGTCGAGCACGGCATGGCCGGCTTCCGCCTGGTGCGGGAGGAGTTCACCGTCAGCGAGCTGAGGAAGGTCCACCAGTGCGTGCGCGGCGTCGAGTTGGACCCGTCCAACTTCCGCAAGCGGGTCACCCGGTGGGTCGACGACGGCTTCGTGGAGGAGCTTCCGCGGCTCCGTCCCACGGCGACGCGCCCCGCGCGGCTCTACCGGCTGCGCGACTGATCGGGCTCGGACAACCAAGGACTTTTTGAGAATTCCGACTTTCGTGTTAGCTCTATAGGGAGACCTACGGAGGGATCCCGTGCGCACGAGTGTCCGCAAGTCCAGGCTCGACCCGTACCTGAACGAGATCGGGACCGTCCCCGACAAGGAGATCGCGCTGCGCGCGGGCACGACCCCCGAGAACGTGCGGACGTTCCGGATCCGGCGCGGCATCCCCGCGGCGTGGCGGGGTGAGACCGCCGAGGACCTCGCCGGCCGCCTCCAGAGCAAGGCCGCCCACCGGAAGCCCAAGGGGGGGCGCAAGGTGGGCTCGCGTCCGTCCAAGCTGGATCCGTTCCGGGAGCACCTCGGGGTGCTGCCCGACAAGCAGGTCGCCGAGATGGCGGGGGTCAGCGCGGAGAACGTCCGGTCGTACCGGCTGCGGCGGGGGATCCCGGCGCGGTGGCGCGGCGAGCGCGAGGTGCTGCGGCCGCTGGCGGGGGCCGAGCCGGCGCCGCCGATCACGATCGACCCCGGCGCGGACCGGCAGGCGTTCCGCGTGATCGCCGAGGTCGAGGGGACCCCGCGGGAGTACGTCACGTTCGGCGCGGACATGGCCGAGGCGGTCCAGGGCGCTCGCGCGCGGCTGACGCGGCTGCACCCCGAGGCGGTGCTGCGGGAGATCCGGCTCCTCGGGTCGGCGCTCTAGAAACTTCGCGAAACCCGGTTGCCCCTGGCGATTCGGGCCCTTATAAGGCGCGCCGAATGCCTTCGGAGATCTCCCACCGCCGGAACATCGGCATCTCTGCGCACATCGACTCGGGCAAGACCACCTTGACCGAGCGGATGCTGTTCTACTGCCAGCGGATCCACGCGATCCACGACGTGCGGGGCAAGGACGGCGTGGGCGCGAAGATGGACTCGATGGACCTCGAGCGGGAGCGCGGGATCACCATCCAGTCCGCGGCGACGCACGTCGAGTGGCTCGATCACCACGTCAACGTCATCGACACGCCGGGGCACGTCGACTTCACCGTCGAGGTGGAGCGGGCGCTGCGGGTGCTCGACGGGGCCGTGCTCGTGCTCTGCGGGGTCGCCGGGGTGCAGTCGCAGTCGCTCACCGTCGACCGCCAGATGAAGCGGTACGACGTCCCTCGGATCGCGTTCGTGAACAAGTGCGACCGGAGCGGCGCGAACCCCTTCCGGGTGGCCGAGCAGCTCCGCGAGAAGCTCGCCCACAACGCGGTGATGATGCAGATCCCGATCGGGCTGGAGGACCAGCACGCCGGCGTGGTCGACCTCGTGACGATGGAGGCGGTGACGTTCGACGGGCCCAACGGCGAGATCGTGAAGACGGGCCCGATCCCCGGCGAGCTCCAGTCCCAGGTCGAGGAGTACCGCGAGATCCTGCTGGACGCGGTCAGCATGTTCGACGACGACCTCGCCGAGGCGATCCTCGAGGAGGAGGAGTTGGACGCGGACGTGATCCGGGCAGCGGTGCGGCGGGCCACGATCGACCTCCACATGACGCCGGTGTTCTGCGGCAGCGCGTACAAGAACCGGGGCGTGCAGCCGCTGCTGGACGCGGTCGTCCACTACCTCCCGGACCCGACCGAGGTCGAGAACAACGCGATCCCGCTGGACGGTGACGAGGAGGCGGATCCCGTCCCCCTGGCGTGCGACCCCGAGGGGCCGAACGTCCTCCTCGCGTTCAAGCTCGAGGACGGCCGCTACGGGCAGCTGACCTACTTGCGCGTCTACAGCGGGACGCTGACGCGGGACGACACGCTCTACAACATGCGGAGCGGCAAGAAGATCAAGGTCGGCCGGCTGGTCCGCATGCACGCGGACGAGATGGAGGACATCTCCGTCGCGGAGGCGGGGGACATCGTGGCGATGTTCGGGGTCGACTGCCACAGCGGGGACACGTTCACGGACGGCAGCACGCGTCTCGCGATGACGTCGATGCACGTCCCCGAGCCGGTGATCAGCGTGTCGCTCCACCCGGTCGACAACAAGGCCCAGACGAACATGAGCAAGGCCTTGCAGCGGTTCACCAAGGAGGACCCGACGTTCCGCGTGGGCGTGGACGAGGAGTCCGGCGAGACGGTGGTCTCGGGGATGGGGGAGCTGCACCTGGACGTGTACATCGAGCGGATGAAGCGCGAGTACGCCGCGCAGGTGGAGGTCTCGCCGCCGCAGGTCGCGTACCGCGAGACGATCACGCGCGCGGCGGGGTTCGACTACACGCACAAGAAGCAGACGGGCGGGTCGGGCCAGTACGGCAAGGTGGTGGGGCGGCTGGAGCCGCTGACGGACGGCGAGGTGTTCTCGTTCGAGTCGACGGTCAAGGGCGGCAACATCCCGACGGAGTTCATCGGGGCGGTCGAGAAGGGCTTCAAGTCCATGCTCGCCAAGGGCCGCCTGATCGGGGCGAAGGTGACGGGGATCTCGGTCCACCTCACCGACGGCAACAGCCACAGCGTCGACAGCTCCGACGTCGCCTTCCAGGAGGCCGCGCGCGGCGCCTGGCGGGAGGTCTACGCGAGCTGCCGGCCGGCGATCCTGGAGCCGGTGATGAAGGTCGAGGTGGAGGGGCCGATCGAGTTCCACGGCGCGATCGTGGCGACGCTGATGCAGCGGCGCGGTCAGATCGCGGGCGCCGTGGAGGCGGAGGGGTTCGCGCGGGTGGAGGCGGAGGTGCCGCTGTCGGAGATGTTCGGCTACGCGACGACGCTTCGGTCGAACACGCAGGGGAAGGCGAACTTCACGATGGAGTTCAGCCGCTACGCTCAGGTTCCGCAGTCGGTCAGCGAGGAGCTGATCGAGCAGGCGCGGAAGGAACGCGAAGGGAAGAAGTAGCGCGATGTACCGCAAGGAGGTCAACGAGCGCAGCCCCCTTCGGCTGCTCGACAAGAGCATCCACGGCGGCCTCGGTCGCGGGAACCTCGGGGTGGTGCTGGCGCGGGCCGGCGTGGGGAAGACGGCGTTCCTGGTGCAGCTGGGGCTGGACGACCTGCTGCGGGAGCGGAAGGTGCTGCACGTCTCGCTGGACGCGACGATCGAGCGGGTCCGGACCTGGTACGACGAGCTGTTCGCGGACCTCTGCCGCTACACGGATCTCGAGGACCCGGCGGCGGCGCGGCTGCTGCTGGAGCGGAACCGGATGATCCAGGTGTACGGCGAGGGGAGCTTCACGGTCGAGAAGCTGCGCGGCGTGACGATGGTGCTGCGGGACCACGCGGACTTCGAGCCGGACGCGATCCTGGTGGACGGGCTGGACTGGGCGAAGGCGGGCGAGGGGGTGGTGCCGGGGATTAAGGAGCTGGCCCGGGAGCTGGACGCGGAGCTGTGGGTGACGGCGCTGACGCACCGGCACGTGACGGGGAAGGACCCGGCCGACCTGCCGCCGCCGTGCGACCGGTTCGACGCGGCGATCGACGTGGCGGTGTTCATGGCGCCGCGGGGGGAGCACGTGGACCTGCGGTTGCTGCGGGACCACGACAGCAAGGAGCTGATGGCGACGACGCTGGAGCTGGAGCCGGTGAGCCTGCGGCTGTCGGAGCGGTCGGCGGCGAAGTTCGAGGGGGCCGCGGAGGGGCTGAAGCCGGGCTCGTGCACGCTGTACAGCGGCGCGGCGAGCGGGACGGAGGCGCTGTTCGGGGAGCTCGCGCAGGAGTTCGGGGTAGGGGAGGTGAACTACTCGTTCCCGACGCACGAGCCGGCGAGGAAGCGCGGGCTGGTGATGCTGAGCGAGCGGGAGCTGCGGCAGGGGGACGTCTCGCTGGCGTACGTGTCGCGGCGGATGTCCCGGACGTACACGAGCTCGCTGTTCTTCCGGCGGGTGCTGCAGACGATCTGGCACCAGGTGAACAGCAGCCAGCAGGTGTTCGTGGTCGGCGCGATCCAGGACGACGACACGGTCAAGGGCGGCACGGGCTGGGGCGCGGAGCTGGCGCGGGTCTGGAGCAAGCCGCTGTGGGTGTTCGACCAGACGCACGAGGCCTGGTTCCGGTGGGACGCGGTCGCGGGCGAGTGGATCAAGTGCGAGAAGACCCCGAAGATCACGGCGCGCAGGTTCTGCGGGACGGGGACGAGGTTCCTGTCGGACGAGGGCCGGGACGCGGTGCGGGGGCTGTTCGCGGCGTCGTTCAGCGGTTGATGGCCGCCGGGGTCCGCGCCAGCATGGAGGCATGCGGGTCGGGTCGGGGCTGTGGGTGTTCCTCGCGGTGACGGTGGGAGCGTGCTTCCCGACCGGCCACCCGACCTGCGGGTACCTCCTGGAAGACATTCCCGACAACCGAACGTCTTGGCTGTCGCCGCCCTACGCGTTTGTGCTGGACGTCCGGGTGATCGACGAATGCACGAACGAACCGGTCGAGGGGGTGGAGGTCGAGATCCTGTCCGGGTGGGAGGGGCTGAGGCTGACACTGCCCCGCCTGGCGCTCGAGAGCGACCACACAGCCACTCGCTTGATCACCTTCACCGACGAGCACGGTCGAGCGCCGGTCGCCGCGGTGGTCGAGTACCTTCCGGTGGATGAAGCGGGGACCGTCGGCGAGGCGTCGATATTGCTCGACATCGGAATGGACATGCTGGTCGTGACGGTCGGACCGTGGCCCTGAGGGGGAGCCGCCCGCGCGGGCCGCGTCGGGGGCAGTCCATGAGCATGGCGACCGTGCTGCCCACGGTGTCCCTGGCGCTCTCCCCGAACGCGGGTTCCGCGCTGCCGGAGCCGGCGGTCGACGAGCCTCTGACCAACAGCGTCTGGCTGGGGGGCTTCGGCGAGGTGGGGTTCGTCCTGCCGGATCGGAAGCTGCTCGGGGGTCCGCGGCTGGAACTCGGGCATCTGCACCTCGAGACGGAGGCGTTCGCGATCGGGATCAGCGTGGTCGTCGGCCCGGTCTTTGCCCGCGAGGTGCCGGACTGGCGTTCGGACTGGCTCTTCCTCGCCGACGTGGGGGTCCTGGCGGGGCTCTACGGGGAGATCCATGCGGGGACGTTCTTCCTCGGGGCGAAGTTCGCGCTGGTGCTGGTCGGGAACATCGTCGGCGGCAACGCTGGAACGACGGCCGCGCTTCGGATGGGGCTGGCGACGTGCTGGCTCCTCCGTCGCGGGACGAGGCGTGCAGGGGTGCGGGTCGGGGTCGAGGCCGGAGGAGTCGTCCAGGTTCAGGGGGGGCCGTACGTCGGTGTCTCGGTGGGGGCGGTCTGGTTCCCCCGCCCGCGCGCGCCGGGAGACTGACGACCGTGGACGCCCTCAGCAGGGATCGAGGCGCTGCCCCGGCGCCCATCCGAGTCGGGCGAGCGCCCGATGCAGCCGCGCGAGGTTCTCCGCCTCGGCCTCGTCGATCTCGTGGTCTTCGGTGAAGCGGTCGAGCATCGCGTCGAAGACCCGGGCATGGGCGGCCCGGATCTGCGCGTCTGACAGAGCGAGTTCCTTCTGGGCCAGCTGGACTTCCCGCAGCTCGTTCTCAGCGACGTGCAGGTCGGCGACGACGGTCAGCACCAGGTCGAGGTACGTCGCGAGGGGAGTCCGGCGCCGCGCGCCTCGGTTCGTCCGGGGATGGTGGTTGCAGGCGGTCGCGAACAGGGGAGGGGCGCTGAGCGGGGTGAGGACGAAGCTGTCGAGGAACTCGTAGGTCCCGGCCTCGGCGAGGTCGCGGAACGTGCGGATGCCCGCCCGGTGGGCTTCCATGAGCTGCTGCTGAAGAACGCGGGCCGCGGCCAGCGCGTCCGCCGCCGCGGCGTGGGCTTCGGCCAGCTCGATGCCTCGGGCCATGCAGGCCCGCTGGAGGTCGAGTCCGGCGCCGGGCCTCCCGATCAGGCGAGGCAGGCGGGCGGTGCACAGGTGGGGGACGTCGGCGCTCAGCCCGGCGCGCCGGAGCTCGGCTCGGAGGAAGCGCATGTCGAAGTAGACGTTGTGCGAGACCACGACCCGGCTGGCGATGGCCGCTGCGATCGAGTCCGCGATCTCCGGGAACCACGGCGCCTCGGCGACGTCCGCGTCGGTCAGGCCGTGGATGTCCGTCTGGCCGACGGTCTGCCCGGGGTTGACCAGGGTCTCCAAGACCAGCCTCGGCGCCCCCCCGCCGTGGACCAAGGCGACGGCGATCTCGACGATCCGGTCGCGTCGCGACGAGAGCCCCGTGGTCTCGACATCGATGACCGCGAACGGCGTCTGGGTGAGAACGTGATCGAGGATCACGGGCCCCTCCCTGTTCCGCGACAGGCTAGCGAAGACCGGCGCGTTCCTCAGCGACGACCGCCCGGCTGTCCGGAACCCATCGCCCAGCGTGCCAGGGTCGCGGTGCGGTCGACGAAGGCGCCCCAGTCCCCGATGTCGAGCTCGTCGTCGCCGGCGATGAGGTTCATGAGGTCGAGCCCGCGGGCGACGAGGAGCCGGTCGAGCTCACCGGGCTCCTGCTCCACCCAGGGGCGGACGGCCTCGTAGCCTGCGCGGAAGGCGTCGCGGAGCTGCGGGTAGGTCTCGCGGCGGGCGACGTAGTAGAGCGCGATCATCGCGTCGAGCAGGGGGCTTGCGTACATCACCTCCTCGAAGTCGATGGGGGCGAGGGCGCCGCGGAGCTTCTTGACGTTGGCGGGTCCGTCCGGGACCCGCCCCTTCGGGCGCGCCGCGCAAGCGCGTCACGCGACCTTCCGGCCTCCTGCCTCCAGGTGCCGCTGGTGGAGGTCGCCGTGGACGACGACTGGCGTGTCGCGGCGGGCGACGGCGGTCAGGCGTTCTTCGGCGACGTGCCAGGCGTCCTCGAGGAGGGCGGCGTGGTCGCCGAGGTCGACGTCGCCGGTGAAGAGCACCTGGGGCTCGGGGCGGAAGGTGATCGAGTCGTAGGTCGGGACGACGAAGGACGGGGGCGGCGTCCAGCGTTCGGCGAAGCGGTGGAGGCGCGCCATCAGGTCGCCGAGGAGGCGCCAGTTGGCGGGGCTGACGTCGTGGGCGAGCTCGCGGCCGCCGACCCAGGTGAAGACGGTGCACAGGCGCGGCTCGGGGACGCCCGCGGCGGACGCCTCGGTGACGAGCTCGCCGCGGCGGTTCCGGACGGGGCGGGGGACGAACAGTCCGGCGCCGTCGGCCACGGCCTCGAGGAAGGTCGCCTCCGACGCGACGTTGGCCTGGTCGTGGGTGTGGCCGGGGAGCGTGACGCGGAGCACGCGCGGGCCGTCGGGGGTGTCGAGGCGGAAGACGCAGTTCCAGGAGTTCTGCAGGAGACGGACCCGTCGGACGTCGAGGTCGTACGAGCGGAGCGCGGCGAGGGCCAACGGACGGAGCCGCCTGGCGCGGCCGACGCGGGTGAGGCTGGAGAAGGGGGGGCGGGGCACGGCGCCGACGCAGACTGCCCAACTCCCGCGAGGTCGTCGACTTCCGCGGTCCGGATGCCCGGTGGTGCCCTGCAGCGTGTGAGGTCGTCGACCTCCCCCGGTCTGGGGCGCCTGT
>CAYFOA010000008.1:0-41349 GCA_964344575.1 uncultured Rickettsiales bacterium
GGCGGGCGTGGGCGCAGGGGTCGCCTCGGGCGTGGGCGCGGGGGTCGCCTCGGGCGTCGCCGCGACGGGCTCGGCCGTCGGCTCCGGCGTGGCCTCGGGCGTCGCTTCGGCGACGGGCTCGGGCTCCGGCGCGTCCTCCGCGGCGACCTCCGGCCCGGTGTCCCGAGGCCCGACGTTCGTCGCCACGACGACCCCGATCAGGACCACGATCAGCCCGATCAGCACGCCGAACAGCAGACCTCGCCCCCGCGAGTCGGGGGCCGGCGGCGCCTGGTGCCGGGTCGGGCCCGCGTCCTGCCCCTCGACCGCGGCCCCGAGGCGATCCGCGGCCCTCCCCCGGGGGAGCGTCAGCTGCCCGTCGAGGGTCGGCGCGGCGGGATCCGTCGTCGGCTCGACGAGCGCCTCCACCGCCGTGCGGAGGAACTTCCGCCCGTGGTGGATCTTCCACGCCACGGCCAGCTCCTCGAGCTCGCTCGCGACGACTGCCGCGGACGCCGGCCGCAGCGCCAGGTCCGACGCCACCAGCCGCCCCACCAGCTCGATGATCGGGCGCGCCTTCAGCGGATCGAGGCCGCGCCCCGCCGGCGGCGCCGCGCACAGCGACGAGGCCAGCACGGGCTCGCGCGACGCCCACTCCGTCGTCACCACGCTCATCACGAGCACGAGCGCCTCGACCCGGGTGTCCGGCACCGCCACGTACCGGTGGCCGGTCAGCGCCTCGAACGCGATCGCCCCCAGCGCGTACAGGTCGGTCCGCGGGTCGGCGGGCTCCCCCCGCGCCTGCTCGGGGCTCATGTACAGCGGCGTCCCCTTCGCGACCCCCGTCGCCGTCGTCGTGGCCATCCGGTTCTCGGCCCACGCGATGCCGAAGTCGAGCACCTTCAGCCGACCGTCGGTCGACACGATCATGTTCTCGGGCTTCAGGTCCCGGTGGACGAGGCCGAGCGCGCGGCCGTCCGGCGCGGTCAGGCCGTGGGCGTAGACGAGGGCGTCGACGGCCTCCAGCACCAGCGACAGCACCGCCTCGACGGGGAGCTTCGCCGACGCCTCGTCGAGGTGCCGGAGGAGGCGGTTCAGCGGCGTCCCCCGGACCAGCTCCATCTCCATGAGGTGGGCCTCGCCGAGGAACGGGTGGTCGACGCGGACGAACCGCCGGACCGAGACGATGTGGGGGTGGGCGACGCGGGACAGGAACTGCGCCTCGTCGGCCAGCGACGTGATCAGGTTGGGGCGCGCGTGGGACCTCGACGCGTCGACCAGCTTGATCGCGACCTCCTGGGAGAAGCCGAGGTCCCCCTCGACGCGGGCCCGGTACACCGTCCCGAAGGAGCCGGCGCCGAGCTGCTCGAGGAGGGTGTAGTCGCCGACGCGCTGGGGGAGACGCACGCCCCCAAGGATGCCCGGTCAGGGCGGGGTGCGCTTCCTCCCGACCTGCCCCATCGAACGTCCCCCGAAGCGGAAGCCGACCCCGGCGTAGCCCTGGACGCCGGCGAAGAAGCCGCGCGTGCCGTCCACCTCGATCGGGTAGAGCGTCCCCCGGAGCCCCAGCTCGAGGCCCGCGTGGGGGCCGACGGGGAGGTGGAGGCCGATCTGCGCGAACGGGCCGAAGGTCCAGTACAGCAGCGTCGTCCGCTCGAACGTCAGCCGCTTCCCCGCGCCCGGCTCGGCGTACTCGAGGATCTGGTGGAACACGAACCCCTGGACGCCGCCGCCGACCTGGAGGTCGACGCGGTTCAGCCGCTTCGTCGCGAGGAGGCCGATCATCGCGCGGCCGCTGCCCGTCCGGAGGCGGCCCAGGTACGTCCAGCGCTGGCCGATCTCGTAGCCGCCGCCCCCGATCAGCCCCAGCGCGGGCGCCCGGACGGGGGCGAGCTGGAACCGGAGCGCGATCTCGCCGCCCCCCATCACCGGGTTGGCGACCGCGATCGGCGAGCTCCCCGTGCCCCGGATCGACAGCGTCACGGGGCGCGCCGACCAGCCCCCGCGGGTGAGCGGATCGCCCACCGGGAGCGACGTCATCTGCTTGTCGTCCACCCACCGGTCGCCCCCCCAGACGAGGTCCAGCTCCGCGACGAGGACGTCCTCGCGGCGGACCTTGCGGACCACGTATCGGCCCGCCGGCAGCTTCAGCTTCGACAGCTCGCCCGCCTTCTTGTCGACCCGCGCGACGACCTGGCCGGAGGCGACGCTGACCACCGTGTAGACGCCCTCCAGCTCCTCGGGGAGGACCAGCCCCGCGGCCGTGTCGCGGATGCGGGTCAGCGCGACCTCGCCGATCCCCGACAGCTCCAGCCGGAACTCCGGCTTCTGGATGGACTCGCCGCCGGACGCGCTGCTGATGACCGTCTCCGCGAACGTGTGGCGGTAGGCCTCCTCCAGCGTGATCGTCCCGTTGCCGTCGAGGTCGGCGCTGCCGCGGAGGCCCGTCAGGAGCGCGCGGCTGAACACGCCGCCCCCGAAGTTGTCGGACTCGCGGGCGACGGACAGCGGCCCCGTCGACGTGATCACGGCGAGCCCCGACGCGGTCAGGGCGTCGTCCACGGTGATCTCGATCGCCTCGACCGGCGTCCCCCCGCGGGTGCGGGCGAGGGTGCCGCTCTCGCACGCGTCCACGAACGCGATCCGGATCTGCGCCCGGCTCGTCTCCAGCCACCGCCGCAGCCACTCCATCTCCAGGAGCGTGCCGCCGAGGTGGAGCCCCTGCCGGGTCGCGTGGCCCGAGTAGTAGAAGACGAGGAGGACGTCGTCGCCCGCTGCCTCGATCTCGCGGACCTGCGCCTCGATCGACGCCACCGCGTCCTTGAAGGCGTCCGCGTGGGCGCCCTGGAGGACCGTCGTCCGCGCCGCCGACATGCCCCCCATCTCGCCGAACAGCCGGGCCAGGTCCTTCGCCTCGCGCTCGGCGTGGCGGAGCGGCTCGTCGTCGCCGAAGCCGACGTCGTTCCCCACGAACAGCCCCACCCGCACGGTCCCCGCCTGCGCCGGCGACGCGAACGCCGCCAGGAGCAGGGCGCAGGCCGCGCCGAGGAGGGCCGCGGGGCGCATCAGTCGGTCGCCCGGAGCAGGAGGATGGAGCGCTGGACGGCCCCCTTGGGGAGGCCCGGCAGGGCGTCGAGGTCCGCGATCGGCGTCTCGTAGGCGCGCTCCACCGCGTCCGCGATCCGGGCGGTCTCGATCGGCTCGCTGTGGAACACGAAGTAGACCCGCTCGCCGCCGGCGTAGTCGTCCACGAGGACCGCCCCCGTCTCGGACGCGCGGGCGGCGACGGGCCGGGGGGCGAGCCACTGCTGGACCTGCCGGTTCGCCTGGACGTCGTAGACCATCAGGTAGCCGGCCTCCGGGGCCGCGACGCTGTACTGGAGGCGGTCGCCGGCCCGCGCCGTCACCACCGCGCCCTGCTCGGCGGCGGAGCCGTCGTGGACGAGGTGGACGGCCACGTCGAGGCTGCCGCGCCACGTCGGCGGCGCCGTGCCGGGGCCGGCCACGGGGACGGGGTCGGGGATGAGGACGGTGAACACGAGGACGGCGGCGGCGGCCGCGCCGGCCAGCGACAGCATCCGGAGCCACGCGAGCGGGCTGCGGTCGTCGCCGAGGTGGGCGGGGAGCTGGAGCTGCGGCAGGTCGACGGCGGCGCGCGCGACGTCGGCGCGGACCCGGCTCGCCCACGCGGCGAGCTCGGCGTCGGCGGCGCAGGCGCGCTCCAGCTCCGCGACTTCGGCGGACGGCAGCTTGCCGAGCGCCCACTTCTCCAGGGTCAGACGGGTCGGGGTGGTCATCATGCGACCTCCTGCGTGCGGAGGAGGACCCGCGCGCGGGCCTCCAGTCGGTCGAGGCGGCGGCGCACCGTGCGCTCGGACGTCTCGAAGTGTTCGGCGATCTCCGCGATGCGCCACCCCTCGGCGTGCCGGAGGCGGAGCAGCGCGGCGTCGTCGACGCGGAAGTTGTCGAGCAGCCGGACGGCGTCCATCGCGGCCTGCGGATCGGGGACCCCGTCGTCGGGCGCGTCGAGCCACAGGTACGGGTCCGACGCCCACGGCCGGCGCTTCCGGAGCACCTGCAGGGCGGCGTTCCGGCCGATCGTCTGGAGCCACGCCAGGGGGTACCGTCCGTCGAACCGGCGGCGCGCCTTCCACGCCGACAGGAACGCCTCCTGGAGCGCCTCGTCGGCGTCGGCGTCGTTCCCGCAGATCGCCCGGCAGCGGGCCCGCACCGCCGGCCCGTAGTCGGCGTACAGCTCGATCAGCTGGGCGCGGGACATGGCCATCAGCCGCACCCCGGGAAGGCGACGCCGTCCAGCGGCTCGCCGCGCCACAGGGGCTCGATGAGGGGGTCGACGATGGCGAGGCTGTCGACGGGGATGTAGGCCTCGGTCCCGGCGAACGACGCGCCCGGCTCGCCGACGACGAACATCGAGCTGACGAAGCTCCCCGTGGACGCGACCTGGTAGGCGTCGAAGTCGATCCACTGGAGCGCCAGCCCGCCGCCGGACTGGGCGACGACGTCGTCCTCGTAGACGATCACGTCGAGGTCGAACAGGAACGCGTCGACGTCGCCGTCGACGGCCAGGAGCGCGGTGAAGGGGGCCACGCCGAGGACGCCGTCCATCGGATCGGTGCTCGTCGCGGTCCGCTCGGGGCCCCCCTCGACGAGGAGGCCGAGGCCCAGCGACCAGGTGTAGTCGGCCCCCTTGGCGTCGACGGTGGCTCCGGTCGCGACGGTGTCGAGGTCGGGCGAGGGGGAGTCGAGGTAGCCCGCCGCCAGCCCCTCGCCGAAGACCGGCTCCTCGACGGGCTCGTAGCGCGGGCAGGGGGCGGTCAGGGCGTCGCCGTCGAACCAGCGGAACTCCCACTGGACGGCGGCGGGGGCGGGGTCGAGCCCGAGCGGTTGCCCGAGCCCGACCTCGCCCAGGAGCGAGTCCCCGCACCCGACCACCATGGCCAGGGCAAGGGGCACTGCGGGGAGGCTCGCCGCCATGAAGGCTCCGCTACGCCTGCGCCTGCGCGCGGCGCCGTCGGGAGGACGCCGCGAGGCCGAGGGGAGCGAGGAGGAACCAGCCGAGGTCGGGGCCGTCGGAGCCGGACACGACGGACGCCTGGCAGCCGTTGCCGCGGCCGGGGCGTCGGGAGGAGCCGTCGTCGTCGTCGTCGTCGTCGTCACCGCTGACCCCATCATTCCAGTCGCCGTCGCCGATTGCTGCGTGGAGGTCCAGCCAGTCGTAGTAGAGGTCGGCGCGCGTGTTGCCGCCGAGGTCCATGCAGTCGGCCGTGTAGCCGAAGCTCACGACGCCGACGATCTCGACGCCGTAGTCGCCGTCCCAGAAGACCGGGCCGCCGCTGTCGCCGTAGCAGGCCGAGCCGGACTCGGGCTGGACGTCGAGGATGTCGCCGTACGTCTCCACGATGCGGGCGGTGGCCTCCTTCTTGAGGCCCTCGCCGCCGGTCCCCTGGGTGTCGCCGAAGCCGACGTAGGTGATGACCTCGCCGACCAGCGGCTCGGCCGAGGCGGACCGGACGGGGCGGGGCTGCGCGGGGGCGTCCGCGCTGAGGAAGACGAGGCCGATGTCGAAGCCCGTCAGCGCGTCGTCGCTGCCCGTGTAGTCGGGGTGGGGGAGGGACTCGTCGACGGCGACCTCCCGACCCGAGCCGGAGTAGGGCGAGCCCCCGAAGTAGACGTGGGTGGGGCCGCCGAAGTCGAGGCAGTGGGCGGCCGTGAGGACGGCGCGGGGGGCGATGAGGGTGCCCGTGCAGACCGGCTCGCCGTGCTCCATGAGGGCCACGACGGCGGGCCAGTCGTTCGTCACCTCGCCCTGGACGATCTTCTCGACGCGGTCGTCGCCGTCGTCGGTCACGCCGCGATCGTCGATGACGTCGTCGCCGGCGCCGGACTCGACGGCGTGCGCGGGATCGGGGGACAGGGCGAGGCCGAAGCCGAAGCAGAGGAGGAGGGGGGTGCGGTGGTCCATGGCGCGCTCTCCGTGAGGGTTCGGAGTTGCAATGCGCGGGGGACGATTTCGGGGCGCTTTTCTTTTCGGACGGCCTCAGAAGCGGTCGCGGAGCCACGCCAGCGACTCCTCGGTGCGGGCCTGGGGGACGGCGAGGAAGCCGTGCGCGACCTGGCCGTGACCGACCCCCGGGACGACCTCGTAGTCGACGTCCATCCCGCCCGCCTCGAGCGCGGCCACGAGCTCGGCGGTGTACGCCTCGGGGACGGTCGCGTCGGCGGCGCCCTGCCACACCTTCAGCGGGGGGGCGTCGTCCCAGGGCCGGATCCGGTTCGCGTCCCAGGCCTCCCCCCACGCCTCCCAGCCGCCGCCCCAGTCGAGGGTCCCGAGGGCGGCGAGGTAGCCGGGATCGAAGAGCGTGTAGGGGTTCGTGCCGAGGAGCGTCGAGAGCGCCGGCGCCGTCGTGTCCGGGGTCGTGATGCAGCCGGTGTCCATCGCGTCGGAGACGTCGAGGAGGAACGGGTCGGGCTCGAGATCGTGGTGCTGCGCCCACGTCCAGGCGACGAGCGCGTGGTAGGCCTGGTGCGTCCCCGCGATGCCGATCGACGGCGACCAGTGCTCCTCCCAGGCGGTCGCCGGTCCGCTGATCGAGACGGCCGCGAGGTCGAGCTCGGGCGCGTACGACGCGTGGCGGGCGGCGGCCGACAGCGTCGCGTGTCCGCCCTGGCTGAGGCCGACGAGCGCGAACCGGCCGGAGGTGGGGACGCCCGTGTCCGCGGCGAGTTCGCGGGCGGCGCGGACGGCGTTCAGGGCGGCGTGCCCCTCGACCTCCGCGACGAGGTAGGCCTGGGATCCGTCCGTCCCCACGCCGGGGTAGTCGAGCGCGACCCCGACGAAGCCGCGCGCCCCGTACAGGCCGCTCAGCCCGGCGCCCCACGTCGTCCCCGAGACGGCGCACGCGTCGGCGGATCCGGTGGTCCCGGGCTGGTTGGCGACGACATGCCAGCCGCCCTCGGGGACGTCCGCCTCGTACGGGATCGTGACGGTCGCGCGCGCCTCCCGCTCGCCCGTCGCGAAGGTGACCGTCCACACCGAGTAGCCGTTGTCGAGGACGACCGCGGGGTCCACCCAGGGCTCGAGGTCGGCGACGGTGTAGTCGCCCACGTGGATCGCGTCGAGGAGCACCGACGGGGAGGCGGACGTGTCGTCGTCGTCGGCGGAGGCGTCGTCGTCGTCGTCGTCCCCGGTCGCGTCGTCGTCGTCGTCGGCCGTCGCGTCGTCGTCGTCGTCCGGCTCCGGGTTGACCGGCCCGGGGCACCCGAGCAGGAGCGGCAGCAGCGCCGACAGCGCCCACGTCCAGCGGATCACGACTTCTTCTTCGCGGCCGCGAACGAGTCCGGGCGGGCGAGGTCCCAGAGCCGGAGCGCCCACGCCGGGGCGTCCCGCTCCAGCAGCGAGCCGGGCTTGAGGTGGGGGTAGATCTCCGCGTAGGTGCGGACCTGGCCGGGGCCCTCGCGCCGGACGATGTGGTACGGCCGGAGGTCCTTCGGGCCGCGCCGCCCCGCCGCCCCCAGCATCTCGTAGACCCCGTGCACCGTCCGCCGGTGGTAGCCCGCCACCCGGTCCGCCTTGGTCGGCACGTGCAGCCCCTCCATCAGCCGCGGGTTCTGCGTCGCGACCCCGACGGGGCAGTGGTTGGTGTTGCACTTCAGCGCCTGGATGCAGCCCAGCGCGAACATCATCGAGCGGGCGGAGTTCGCCACGTCCGCGCCCAGCGCCATCAGCTTCACGATGTGGAACGCGGTCGCGATCTTGCCCGCCGCGATCAGCTTCGTCCGGTCCCGCAGCCCCGCCCCCTTGAGCGCGCTGCCGATGAACACGAGCCCGTCCTCGAGGGGCGTCCCGACGTGGTTGCTGAACTCCAGCGGCGCGGCCCCGGTGCCCCCCTCCGCCCCGTCGACCGTGATGAAGTCGGGGACGATGTTCGTCTCCAGCATCGCCTTGATGACGGCGAGGAACTCCCGCGGGTTGCCGAGGCAGAGCTTGAACCCGACCGGCTTGCCCCCCGACAGCTCCCGGAGTTGCTGGACGAACTCCAGCAGCCCGATCGGGGTGTCGAACGCGCGGTGGCAGGGCGGCGAGATCACGTCCTGCCCCACGGGGACGCCGCGGATGGCGGCGATCTCCGGCGTCACCTTCTTGCCCGGGAGGATGCCGCCGTGCCCCGGCTTGGCGCCCTGGGACAGCTTGATCTCGATCATCTTCACCGTCGGCCGGGTGGCGTTCTCGGTGAACCGGTCGGGGTCGAACCCGCCGTCGGGCGTGCGGCAGCCGAAGTAGCCCGTCCCGATCTGCCACACGAGGTCGCCGCCCCCGGCGAGGTGGTAGGGGGAGACGCCCCCCTCGCCGGTGTTGTGGCTGAAGCCGCCCTTCGCCGCGCCCCGGTTGAGCGCCTCCACGGCGTGCGCGGACAGGCTCCCGTAGCTCATCGCGCTGACGTTCAGGAGCGAGCTGGCGTAGGGCTGGGTGACGGTGTCGCAGGCCTCGCCGATGGGGATCCGGACCTCGTCGTCGGGCGGCGCCGCGGCGGCGAGGCTGTGGTTGATCCACTCGTAGCCCTGCTCGTAGACGTCGGTCCGGGTGCCGAACGCCAGCGTCGACAGCTGCGCCTTGCTGCGGCTGTAGACGATCGTCCGGTCCTCGCGGCTGAACGGGTTCTCCTCCGTGTCCGACTCGACGAAGTACTGCCGGAACTCCGGCCGCATCCCCTCGAGGACGTAGCGGAGGCGGCCGAGGACAGGGAAGTTGCGGCGGATCGACTGGTGGGCCTGGACCCGGTCGGCGAGGCCGAGGGCGAAGAAGCCGGCGACGGGGACGCCGAGGAGCGTCCACCACGGCGACACGAGGTGGGCCAGCGCGGCGGTCCCCACGGCGAGGACCAGCGACGTCGCGTAGAAGGTCTTCGGGGACCACCGCTCGATGATGTCGGGGACCCGCGCGGGGACCGGGCCGTGGGGGTCGTCGCTGCCGGGGAGCCGCACGGTCCGATGGTACGCCGGAGCAGTATCCTCGCGCGATGGGCGAGCCCGTCCCCGCCGTGCCTCCGAGCCGCCGCGTCGTCGCCGCCGCGGGCGTGTTCGCGTTCGCGTGGGCGCTGTTCTGGTTGTTCGACCAGCGGATGTACGACGACGACTACGGCCGCTGGTACGTCCCCGCGAAGGAGCTGAGCTACGGCGCCGTCCTCGCCGACTTCGCGCGCCCCTTCCCGCCCGACTGGGGGTTCCTCCACCGCCCCGCGCTGATGCTCTGGTTCAAGGCGTTCGGGGACCTCTTCGGGAGCGCGGCGGGGTGGTACTTCGCCGCCAAGGCGGCCGTCTTCGGGGGGCTCGTGGCGCTCCTCGCGCTGGGTGCGGGGTGGCTGACGGGGGCGCTGTCGGGGTCGGTCCGGGGGGCGAACGCGGCGGCGGGGACGGCGGGCCTGCTGTTCGCCACGTCCGAGCCCGTCTTCGCCAGCCTGCTGTGGCTGTCGGACATGGAGGTGGCGGCGCAGTGCGCGGTCCTGGCGGCGTCGGCGCTGTACCTCCGTCCGGTGGTGACGGAGCGGGGCGGGGGCTGGGGGGCGGTGGCGCTGCTCGTGGCGGTCGCGTTCGTCGGCTTCAAGTTCAAGGCGACGGCGAAGCTGCTCCCGGTGCTGATCGGGCTCCACGCGCTGACGCTGGACGGGGCGGCGCGGCGGCGCGGGCTGGCGATCGGGGCCGGGCTGCTCGCGCTCTGCATCCCCTGGACGTCGCCGACGCTGCCGCCGTTCGTCGACTTCAGCGGAGGGGGGAAGACGGAGTGGTTCTACTGGCAGCCGGCGAACGCGGGGTCGTGGTCGTGGCTGCTCCTCGGCAACCCGGAGCCAGGGCCGCCGACGGGCCTGCTGGAGACGTGGGCCCCCGCGGGGCTCCTGCTCAGCGCGGCGGGGCTCGTCCTCGTCGCCCGCGCGGCGCTGCCGGGGCGGTCCGGGCCGGCGGCGATGGGCGCCCGGTTCGCGGTGCTCCTGCTGGTCCTCCACGTGGCGTCGCTGGGGACGGCGCCGGACATCCCGCCCGTCCTCCTCGGCCGCTACCTGCTCGGTGTCCACCTCCCGCTGGCGCTGTTGGCGGGCGCGGCGGTGGGGTTGGCGGTCGCCCGTCCGCGGCCGAAGGCGGCCGTCGTCGTCGCCGCGCTCCTGGCCGGCGCGCAGGTCGTCGCGGGGACGCTGGACACGAGCGTCCGGAAGCGCACCCAGGGGTGCCAGATCACGGTCGCGGACCGGACCTCCGAGCTCGTCGCGGAGACGTTCCGGGGGGCGAACGTCGTCCTCCTCGACCTCCCCGATCTCGCGTACGGCGAGCCCGAGCCGTCGAACACCATGCACAGCCTCACGGCCCGCGCGCGGGACGTCCACGTCCGCCTCCGGACCCTCGGCGGCGGCGGCCGCCCGCTCGTGGTGGTCAGCGCGAACCCGATCCCCCAGGGGACCGGCCTCCGACCCCACGCGACCGTGGGGACCGGCGCGCCGGGGTACTGGAGGCTGTTCGGCCCCCCGATCGGGCGGTGCGAGCGAACGCTGTACACGAGTTCGGGCGGGGCGCGGCTACGATGACGCCGATGAGGCTCCTCCTCCCGGTCATCGCAGCGCTGCTGCTGTCCGCCTGCCCCCAGGTCCAGAACCTGACCCCGCTGGTGGACGACCCCACCCCTCCGCCGCCGGAGCTCTTCGACCCCTACCAGCGCCTCCACGACCTCGACGACCTCCCCGCGCTCCGGACCGGCGAGGCGTTCGGCGGGTTCAGCTCATACGACCGCACGGGCGGCAACGACGACGGCTTCGAGGGGACGTACAGCGAGCTCCGGATCGAGGCGGGGGACTCGGTCATCGCCGAGATGGAGGGGACCGGCTACATCACCCGGATCTGGACGACGCACACGATCGCCGCCCAGGACGGCCTCCTCGACCTCGAGGGCGAGCACGTGCGCGTGTACCTCGACGGGGAGACGGAGCCGGCGATCGACGAGAACTGGCTGTCGGTGTTCAGCGACGAGATCGACGCGTTCCCCGCGCCGCTGGCGGGATCGGGCAACGGCGGCTTCTTCTCGTACGTCCCCATCCCCTTCGAGAGCGGCTGCAAGGTCGTCCTCGAGGGGACCGGCGTCCGCTTCTACAACGTCGCCTGGACGCAGCTCCCCGAGGAGACGTTGTTCGATCCCGACGCGGGTCCCGACGAGGTGATCGAGGCGTGGAACCACGACGGCGACCTCCGCGCCCTGGGGCTCGACGCGGACGATCTCACGGAGACGGTGCTGCAGTTCGACCTCGCCGCGGGCGAGTCGGCCGACCTCGCCCTCCCCTACGGCCCCGCCACCGTCCGCGGGCTGGCGTGGGAGGGGGAGCACACCGAGGACCTCTGGATCGAGATCACGTGGGACGAGGACGACGCCCCCGCCATCTCGGGCCCCGTCGACCTCGTCTTCGGGCAGGCGTGGGAGCCGGCGGACTACCGGAGCCTCCTCATGGGGCGGGACGAGGGGCGCTCCTACCTGTACCTCCCGATGCCGTACGCGGACTACGCGACGCTGACGATCACGGCCGACGCGCCGGCGGTGGGGGCGATCGAGGTGCTGACGACGGACGGCGTCCCCGACGAGCGCTGGGGGTACCTCCACGCGACGCACATCGGCGAGCTCCCGGCGGTGGCGGGCGAGCCCGTCTCGATCCTGGAGCGCGCCGGCACGCAGGGCCACTACGTCGGCCTGTACCTGGCGACGACGGGGGAGGCGCCGCCGGACTGGCTCCAGGGGGACGAGCGGGTCTACGTCGGCGGCGAGCTGGTGGCCCACGGGACGGGGACGGACGACTTCTTCGGGGGCGGCTGGTACGGCATCCCCGGCCGCCTCGACGGCCCCGGCGCGGACCCGCTCCAGGGGTTCACGATCTTCGAAGGCTTCGACGGGAAGGTCGCCCCGCGGACGGCCTCCTACCGGTGGCAGCTCAACGACGCGATCCCGTGGGAGGACACGGTCGCGATCGAGCTCGAGCACGGCCCCACGGGGCTGGTCGAGGCCGACTACCACGGCGTCTCGTGGTGGTACGAGGCGCCCGGCCCGGAGGAGTAGGAAGGCGGGCGGGTCTTCGCGGGCCTCTGGGACCCTTGCGAGGCAGACGCGAGCCGGCCGATCGGCGCCCGTGACTCGATCACCGCGAGAACCGTGGCGTCCTGCTCGAGATTCCTGTCGGGGCTCGTCGTCCTGGACTCGCTGAAGCCGCGAAGGGCCCGCGTCCGGCGGGCGAAGGTTCGCGAAGGGTGGGCCGGGATGGGCGGGTGATGCCGGGGCGGGCTCGGTGGGCTGAACCGTCCTCGGATTCGACACGGAGGGCGTGTGTCTCCGTGGCGAGAACCAGCAGGTCCTCCCTGCAACACCTCGATGGCCCCGGTGAGGCGCGTCCCGGACGGACGCGATCCTCCCCCTTCGCGCCCTTCGCGTCTTCGCGCCTTGCGCGTCGTCCTGGACGGACGACGCGCGCCCCGAAGGGACGAGGCCCCGACGGTCAACCGCGACCCCCGGCGATGGGCCGGGCCCTCAGCGTGCGTTTCGTCTCCGGAATCGGGACGAAACCCCCGCTGACCTCCCTCAGCGGAGCTTTTGTCCGCGTTCCGGAGACAAAACGGCTCCTGAGAACGCCGGAGTCGGTCAGCCCCGCAGCGCCGCCGCGATCCGGTCGGCCTCCCGCCGGCCGCTGAGGAGGGCGCCGTGGACGGTGCCGGCGTGGTCGAAGTGGGTCGCCTCGCCGGCGAAGAAGAGGCGGTCCGACGCGGGGGCCGCGAGGGCGTCCGAGGCGCCGTCGTCCGCGCCCACGGGGACGTGCGAGTACGCGCCGCGGGCGAGGGGGTCGGCGTGCCACGTCGAGCGGACCGACGCCACCGGATCGGGGACGTCGCCGCCGAACATGCCCCGCAGGATCCCCATCACCTCGGCGACCGCCTGCGCGTCGGAGCGGCCGTCGAGTCCGCGGGCGACGCTGCCGCCGCAGAACGCCATGAGCACGTGCGCGCCGGAGAAGGCGCGGGCGTTGAGGAAGACGGGGAACCGGGGCTCGGCGAGCTGGGCGAGGAAGTCGCGGTCGGTCGGCCAGAACGACGACTCGAAGCGGAGGGCGACCTTGTTGAGGGTGCCCATCCGGAGGGCCGCGACGGCGTCGCGCTTCGCCGCCGGGAGGGCGGGGTCGAACGCGATCGCGCCGGCCTGCAGGACGCCCAGGGGGACCGTGACGAGGGCGACGTCGGCCTCGAACGAGGCGCCCCCGTCGGCCTCGACGACGACCCCCGCGCCCGCGCCCGCGCCGCCGCCCGCGCCGCCGCCGTGCCGGACGCGCCGGACCCGGACGCCGAGGCGGACGTCGAGCCCGGTCGACAGCAGCTTCGGGATCGCGTCATAGCCCGCGGGGAAGAGGTGGTCGCCGCCGGGGAAGCCGCCGTCGCCGCCGCCCATCAGGGAGAGCTCGTCGAGGTCCGCGCCGGAGGTGACCTGCAGGGTGGCGAGGCGCCAGTCGAGGTAGCGCCGCTCCAGCGCGGTCAGCTCCTCGCCGGCGAGGACGGCGTCGACGGCGTCGCGGACGCTGACGTCGTCGTCCCGCAGGAGCGTCCCCGCCTGGACCTCGAGGAGGAGCGCCTCCCAGGCGGCGTCGAGCTCGGCGTGGGCGGCGGCGGCGAGGGTCGCGGACCCGACGTCCCACACGTGCGCGTCCTCGTAGTCGGTCGCCGTGTGCGCGGCGCCGGCCTGCCGGGCGAGCCTCGTGACGGGGTTGCCGAGGGTGCCGTGGATCCACGACGCGCCGAGGTCGACGGGGACGCCGAGGCTGCGGTCGGTCCAGACGCGCCCGCCGATCCGGTCGCGGGCCTCGAGCACGGTCACGGCGGCCCCGGCGTCGTGCAGCGCGCGGGCGGCCCCGAGGCCCGCCATGCCGGCGCCGATCACGAGGACGGAGCCGCGGATCGGGGCGTCCGCGAGGGGTTGTCCCCCGGGCCCGCACCCGGCCGCGACGAGGCTCGCCAGCCCCGCCCCGAGGACCTCGCGCCGGGACGGTCCGGCGGTCACTCGGCGGCCGGCTCGGCCTCGGGCTCGGGCTTCGGTTCGGGCTTCGGCGCGGGCTTGAAGCTGATCGCGTCCTTCTCGGTCCACCACGTCATCACCTCCACCTGGAGATGACCGGCCTGGACGCGAGGATCGGCCTCGGCGAGCTTCCGCGCCTCCTCGACGGGCACGCCGTAGACGCAGAACCCGCGCACCGCGTCGTCGGGCTGGTCGGACACGGGCCCGGCGACGAGGAGCTTGCCCTCCTGCCACAGGCCGTACATGTGGTCGAGGTGGGCCTTCTGGAGCTCGTCGTTCTCGGGGGTGCTGACGTCCGTCCAGTTCGGGCCCTTCTTGAGGACGACGAACGAGTGGCTGGCGAACTCCGGCGGGGAGTCCGAGGCGAGGGCGGAGGCGGGGAACACGAGGAGGGCGAAGACTAGGACGACGAGGCGCATGGCCGCCAGCCTAGTCGAGGCGCCGGCGCGGGGCCGCGGGTCAGTAGAGCCGGATCTCGTGGATCTGGGTCTCGTACCCGCAGATGCCGGCGGCGGCCGCGGGGCTCGACGACAGCACCTCCAGCGTCTCCTGCGACGCGACCCCGGAGTTGGCGTCCGAGTCGAGGACCCCGCCGGACGCGTCGATCAGGTCGATCGTCGCGCCGCCGGCGCCGGCCCAGTCGGTGAGGTCGGCCTCGACCCGGGTGACGTCGCAGTCGAGGTCGGCGAACGAGACGCGGAGCATGGCGGGGTAGATCCAGACGTCGCCGCTGCTCTGCTCGCCCGAGCAGGAGCCGCTGGTGCAGTTCTCGGTGAGCACCAGCTCGGCGCCGTTCTCGGTCCAGGGGACGTCGCACGCGGCGCCGTCGCCGTCGAGGGTGAGGACGATGCCGTCGCACGGGTTCGCGGCCGCGTCGTCGTCGTCGGTGGCGTCGTCGTCGTCGGCCGCGTCGTCGTCGTCGGCGGTGGCGTCGTCGTCGTCGTCACCGGAGCCCCGCGTCGGCGGGCAGGCGAGCAGGGGGAGGGCGAGCAGGAGGAGGGCGAGGAGCGAGGGGCGCATCATGGGCGGCACCCTAGACGAAACGTCACGACTCTGAAGCCCATCCGTGCGGCGGCCGGGAACGCCCCTGGCATCCACGGGACCTCGGTTACGATGCAGGGCATCGCGCCCTCGGCGCCCGCGGCGCCATGAACGCCCCCGCCCTCACCGTCCGGTGGACCCAGAATCAAGACGGTCCGTCTAGCGAGGCACGCGCCGCGGTGCCGGGCGAAGCTCAGCCCGGGGGGCGGCGGTAGCATGCGCCGGTGGAGCGCCCCCGCCTGAGCCGCGACCGCGCCGGCGTCCCCCGGATCGTCGCTCCCGACCTCGCGTCCGCCCACTGGGGGATGGGCTTCTGCCACGCGCGCGACCGCGGCCTCCAGATGCTGCTCATGAGGATTCTCGGCCAGGGGCGCGCGGCGGAGTGCCTCGACGGCTCGGACGACGTCCTCGCCGTCGACCGCTTCTTCCGGCGGATGAACTGGCGCGGCGGCGCGGGCGACGAGATCGCCAAGCTGACCCCCGCGACCCGCGCGCTGGTCGACGCCTACTGCGCCGGGGTCAACGCCCGCCTGGCCCGCCGGGCGCCGTGGGAGCTCCGCCTCCTGGGGTACCGCCCGGAGCCGTGGACGCCCGACGACTGCGTCCTCGTCAGCCGGATCGTGGGGTACGTCACGCTGGCGCAGTCCCAGGCGGAGGCGGAGCGCCTCTTCGTCGAGCTGGTCCAGGCGGGGGTCTCGGACGCGCGCCTCGAGGCGCTCTTCGCAGGCTCGACGGCGACCCTGGACCGGGCCTCCGTGGAGCGGATCACGCTGGGCGAGCGGCTCGTCCCCGAGGGGCTCCGGTGGCTGTCGCCGGTGCCGCGGGCGATGGCGTCCAACAACTGGGTGGCGGCGCCCCGGAAGACGGCGTCGGGGGCGGCGATGCTGGCGAACGACCCCCACCTCGAGGTCAACCGCCTCCCCAACGTCTGGTGCGAGCAGGCGATCCGGCACGGCGACCGCTACGCGCCGGCGATGACGATGCCGGGCCTGCCGGCGCCGCTGGTGGGCCGGAGCGCGCGGCTCGCGTGGGGCGCGACCTACACCTTCATGGACGGCGTGGACTCCTGGATGGAGGACTGCCGCGACGGCGCGCGGCGCGTGGGGGAGGCGTGGGTGCCGTTCGAGGTCCGGACCGAGACCGTCCTCCGGAAGGGGGCGGAGCCGGTGACGTGGACCTTCCACGAGTCGGACCACGGCGTCCTCGACGGCGACCCCTCGGTGCCCGGCCTGTACCTGTCGACGCGGTGGGCCCCGGGTCGCTCGGGGGCGGCGTCCCTGGAGGCGGCGGCGGCGATGTGGACGGCCGACACGGTCGAGGCGGGGCGGGCTGCCCTGGGCCGGATCGAGACGGCCTGGAACTGGGTGCTGGCGGACGCGAACGGCCACATCGGCTACCAGATGTCGGGGCTGCTCCCGGTCCGCCACCCCGAGGACGGCGGCTTCGCGCCCCTGCCCGGCTGGGACCCCGACCACGACTGGCGCGGCTTCGTCCCCCCCGAGGAGCTGCCCCGCGCGCTGGACCCCGAGGACGGCTTCCTCGTCACGGCGAACCAGGACCTCAACCACCTCGGCGTCGCCGACCCGATCAACCTCCCCATGGGCGACTACCGGGCCCGGCGGATCGCGGCGCTGCTGGCGGAGCGCGACGACCACGACGCCGCCTCGTTCGCGGCGATCCAGATGGACCTCCGCTCGATCCAGGCGGACGAGCTCCTCTCGGTGCTGCTGCCCCTGGTGGACGCGCCCGAGCTGGCGGCGTGGGACCGGCGCTACGACCCCGGCTCGCTCGCCGCGTCGCGCTTCGAGGCGTGGTACGCGGCCGCGCTGCGGGGGCTGTTCGGGCCCGTCGTGGGCGACGAGGTGACGGCGCACCTGCTCGACGGCACCGGCTTCTTCGTCGACTTCTACCAGAACGCGGACCGCCTCCTGCTCGACCCGGAGTCGCCCTGGTTCGAGGGACGGAGCCGCGACGCGGTGTTCGTGGCGGCGTGGGACGAGGCGTCCGCGGCGCCCGCGGTGCGGTGGGGGGACCGGAACCGCGTGACGCTGACGAACATCCTGTTCGCGGGGAAGCTGCCGCGGTGGCTGGGGTTCGACCGGGGCCCGATCCCGCTCCCCGGGGGGCGGGCGACGCCGCACCAGGGGCAGGTCTACGTCAGCGGGGGGCGGCAGACGTCGTTCGCGCCGTCGATGCGGCTGGTCGCGGACCTCGCGGAGGGCTCGCTCCGGACGGCGCTGGCGGGGGGGCCGTCGGACCGCCGGTTCTCGCGCTGGTACGCCAGCGGGCTGCCGGGCTGGCGGCGCGGGGAGCTCCGGGAGCTCGAGGTCCCGTAGCGAGGTCCCGTAACCGAAGACGCAGACGGCGCCCCCTCCGCGGGGGAGGGGGCGCCGTCGCGCCGGGCCCGCTTCCCTGGGTTGTTGACTCAGCGGGCCAGGCAGGTGAGCGCGACGAAGGTGCGGTAGCCGTTCTGGACGGGGAGGCGGACGTCCCAGGGGGAGCCGGCGGTCCACGCGGCGTCGGCGACGCAGGGGACGTGGGTGCCGTCCTCGTCCTCGATGGCGAAGTCGTGTCGCCCCGCGGTCAGGTTCCACATCGTCGCCTCGCCGGCCTCGGAGGTGGCGTCGTTGCCGGGATCGTGGACGCCGCGCAGGCCGGCGTAGTAGGGGCCTGCGCCGCCGGCGCCGGTGTGGACGAGGCGGAGGCCGGCGGGGGAGACCTCCTCGAAGCCGCTCTCGAGGAAGCCGTCGAGGTCGACGCGGGTGACGAGCACGCGGACGGAGCCGCCTGCGGGGTCGAAGGGGACCTGGTTCTTGCCGGCCTCGTCGAGGACCGCGCCGACCGTCTCCAGCGGGACCGTCCCCCAGTCGTCGTCGAGGGCGCCGGTCGAGCCCGCGAGGAGCGTCGGCTGGTAGCCGTCGGCGAGGACCTCCAACATCACATGAGCGGTCTCGGCGGGGAGGAGCAGATCCCACTCCCCGGCCTCGTCCACCGGTTCGCAGGCGCGAAACCAGGAGACGAACAGGCACACCTCGGCGCCGGCGACGGGGAGTCCGGTGCGGTCGTCGACGACGGCCCCGGAGACGAGGACGTCGACGGACTGCGTGCCCGCGACCTCGTCCTCGGGCAGCTCGCCGACCCCGTCGGGGGCGAAGGTGTAGTCGCTGGCGCAGGCGGTCAGGAGGAGGGCGGCGGCGACGAGGGGCGTGAGGCGGGACATGGCAGCTCCGAGCGGGGTTCGTCGGGGAGCAGTTCAACGGGCGTGCCAGGTCGCGTAAGTGCTTGAAATCAGGTGACGCCGGCAGGTCCGGACACGCACCGGACGTCCGCCGGACACCCGATCTAAGGTGAGGCCGTGAGGGACTTCGGCCGATCGCGGCTCCGCCTGGTCCGCGCCGCCGCGGCGCTCGCGGCGACGCTGCTCGGGGCGTGCGAGGTCGGACCCGAGCCGTCCGATCCACCGCCCGACCCGACGCCCGATCCGACGGACCTCGAGAACAGCCGCGGCTTCGCGTTCGGCGACGAGCTCCGCTGCGACGACGGGCTCCTCGGCATCGACCGGCTCTCCGAGGAGGCGGCCGCCCGGGGGCTGGACGTCGACCAGGATCCCGCGCCCGGGGCGGAGTACCCGCACCGCGATCCGATGGCGGGGGGCGTGATCCTCACGGACCTGGACGGGGACGGGGACGTCGACGTCGTCCTGGGGGACTTCCCCGGGTTCCCGGCGGTCTTCGTCAACGACGGCGGGGGCTTCTTCACCCGGTCGGACGTGGACCCGCCCCCGCTGTCCGACGAGGTGCGCGAGGTCGGCTTCTTCGGCGCGGCGGACTTCACGGGGGACGGCCTGCCCGAGATCGCGCTCCACGGGCCCGGCTTCACGGTGCTCAGCGAGAACCTGGGGGGGCTGGCGTTCGGGGCGCCGGCGGTGGTCCACGCGAACGATCCCGACGAGCCCCGCGGCCTCATCCAGACGGGCGCCTACGGGGACGTCGACGGCGACGGCGACCTGGACATGCTGCTGCCGGTGGTCCACCAGAGCTCGGGGGGGCCGGAGGGCGGCGGCGGCGGCGGCGAGGGGGGCGGCAACACGGACCTGCCGGAGCCGGGCTTCGACCTCTTGTACGTCAACGAGGGCGACGACGGCTGGCGGCTGAGCCACCTCCTGTCGCCGGAGGGGGATCCGGGCCACGCGCAGGTGGCGGTGATGACGGACTTCGATCGCGACGGCGACCAGGACGTGCTGATCCCCTCGGAGTTCGGCGACCGGAGCGAGCGGACGGCGCTGTACCGGAACGACGGGCTCGACGAGTCGGGGGACGTGGTGCTGGTGAACGTCGCCCCCGAGCTGACGGCGGACATCGATCCGGGGGCGATGGGGATCGACTCGTTCGACGCCAACAAGGACGGCCGCCTGGACTACTGCGTCTCCAGCGTGGGGCCGCCGCAGTGCCTGATGTCGTTGGGGGAGGACGGGTACGTGGAGGGTGCGGCGGCGTTCGGGCTGACGATCCCGGAGAGCTTCGACCGGGCGGAGTGGTCGTCGTACTCGGTGGAGTTCGCGGACCTCGACAACGACGGCTTCCCCGACGCGGCGATCTCGGCGGGCCCGCCCACGCGGGACGACCCGAACCCGCTGCAGCCGGACGCGCTGTACCGCGGCACGGCGCCGGGGACGGTGGAGGAGGTGACGGACGAGGTGGGCTTCGGGGACGAGCGCCGCCACTACGCGCTGGCGAGCGCGGACCTCGATCGCGACGGCCACCTCGACCTCCTCGTGACGGGCACCGAGGGGCCGCCGGTGCTGTGGATGAACACCTGCGGTCCGCACGCGTGGCTGGCGGTCGACCTGGTCGGGCCGGGCCTGAACGCGGAGGGGTTCGGGGCGCTGGTCACGGTGCGGACGGGGGAGCGGACCCAGATGCGCGAGCTGTACAACCTCCGCGCGATCGGCCAGGGCCCGTCGGAGCTGCACTTCGGGCTGGGGGACGTCGACGCGGCGGACGAGGTGCGCGTCCGGTGGGCGGACGGGGCGACGAGCGTCTACTACGACGCGCCGGTGCGGCGGCGGGTGACGGTCACGCACCCGGATCGCGTGGACTGAAGCGGCCGCTCTCTCAGAAGGCGAAGGCGAGCACCACCCCGGCCCGGTCCGACGGCGGCGGGGGTCGGAAGGCGGCCGGCTGATCGGCGAGGAGCTTGGCCCTCAGGGCCTCGACGCGGGCGGCGGTGGCGGTGGCCTGGATGATGTTCCCGATGAGGACGGGGACGGAGACGACGAAGACGGTGGCGGCGAGGAGGACGACGACGACGCCGGCGACGAGCGCCCCGGTCCCCCCGCCGAGGGCGCCGCTGACGGCGCCGGCGATGAGGACGCCGCCGCCGAGGACGACGACCCCGGGGGTGGTGAGGAGCCCGACCATGGCCCACGTGATGCCGTGCATGGCCCGCAGGTGGTGGAACTGGGCCATGGACAGCTTGACCATGAGCGCGTCGCGGTCGTCGCCGTCCTCGAGCTCGAGGCTGGGCGCGGGCTTCGCGAAGGTCAGCCCCGAGGACGCGTGCGCGGTCGCGGGCGCGGCGGCGAGGGTGAGGAGGGAGCAACCGACGAGGAGCACGAGGAGCCGAGTCATGGCCCCAGCCTACGCCGACCCGCTCCAAGCGCGAACGGCGCCCCCGGGGGGACGCCGCTCGCTGCTGGGGGAGAGTCCTAGATGTCGTAGTACAGCATGAACTCCCACGGCGTCGGCCGGAGCCGGCAGGGGTCGACCTCGTTCTCCGTCTTCCAGTCGATCCATGCGTGGACCAGGTCCTGGCTGAACACGTCGCCGCGGAGCAGGAACTCGTGGTCGGCCTTGAGGCAGTCCAGCGCCCCGTCGAGGGTGCCCGGCGCGCTGCGCACCTTGGCCGCCTCCTCCGGCGGGAGGTCGTAGATGTTCTTGTCGAGCGGGTCGCCGGGGTCGATCTGGTTGATGATCCCGTCGATGCCCGCCATCAGCATCGCCGAGAAGGCGAGGTACGGGTTGCAGGTCGGGTCCGGGGTGCGGAACTCGAGGCGCTTCGCCGCGGGGCTGCTGCTGTACATCGGGATGCGGACCGCCGCGCTCCGGTTCCGGGAGCTGTAGGCCAGCTTGTTCGGCGCCTCGTACCCCGGCACCAGCCGCTTGTAGCTGTTGACCGTCGGGTTGCTCAGCGCGCACAGCGCCTGGGCGTGCTTGAGGATGCCGCCGATGTAGTGCATCGCCATCTGGCTCATGCCGGCGTACTCGTTGCCCGCGAAGAGCGGCTTGCTCTCCTTCCAGATCGACATGTGCGTGTGCATGCCCGAGCCGTTGTCCTCGAACACCGGCTTCGGCATGAACGTCGCGCTCTTGCCGTGGCGGTACGCGACGTTCTTGACCACGTACTTGAACCACATGAGCTTGTCGGCCATGGTCAGCATCTCGTCGAACCGCATGTCGATCTCGCCCTGCCCGGCGGTCGCGACCTCGTGGTGCTGGCACTCGATGCGGATGCCCAGGGCCTCCAGCTCCATGACCATCTCGTTCCGCAGATCGGTCTGCGTGTCGGTCGGGCTGACGGGGAAGTAGCCGCCCTTGTGGCGCGGGCGGTGGCCGAGGCCCGGACCGCCGGAGTTCCAGACGCCCTCCTCGGAGTCGATCTCGAACCACGCCGAGTTCTGGTCCTGGTGGTACTGCACGTTGTCGAAGACGAAGAACTCCGCCTCCGGGCCGAAGTAGGCGGTGTCGCCCAGGCCCGTGCTCTTGAGGAAGCTGATCGCGCGCTTCGCCACGCCGCGGGGGTCGCGGTTGTAGGGCTGCCGCGTGATCGGATCGTGCACGTCGCAGATCAGGCTGATCGTCGGCGCCTCGATGAACGGGTCCATCTTCGCCGTCGTCGGATCCGGGATGACGATCATGTCGCTCTCGTCGATCGACTTCCAGCCCTCGATGGAGCTGCCGTCGAACCCGAGGCCGTCCTCGAAGATCCCCTCGTCCAGCTCGCTGACCGGGATCGTGAAGTGCTGCCAGCGACCCGGCAGGTCGATGAACTTGAGGTCGACGAACCGGGCACCCGCGTCGTCGGCCAGCTTCAAAACGTCTTCAGGCTTCATCTCTTGTCTTCCTGTTGTAGGGGGGTCAGACGGCCGAGGGGCCGCGCTCTTCGGTGCGGATCCGCACCGCGGTCTCGACGGGGGTGACGAACACCTTCCCGTCGCCAATGCGGCCGGTCTTCGCCCCGGCCACGATCGCCTGGATCACTTCTTCGACGCGCTCCGCCTCGACGACCACCTCCACCTTCACCTTGGGGAGGAAGTCGACGACGTACTCGGCGCCCCGGTACAGCTCCGTGTGGCCCTTCTGACGGCCGAAACCCTTGACCTCGGTCACCGTCAGGCCGCGGATCCCGATGTCGAAGAGCTGGTCCCGGACGTCGTCCAGCTTGAAGGGCTTGATGATCGCTTCGACCTTCTTCATGACCCCGCGCACTGGCAAGGCGCGTGCCAGAACGCAGCAGGGAGTGGAGATCGCGGAGATCAGGAGGGATCCGCCGATCGCCCCTCACGCGTGAGCGCGCGCGTCTCCCTGAACTGCCCGGATCCGTGCAGCGCGGTGTCCGGAACCGAGCAGGATTTGAGTTCGACCGACCCGTTTGCGACAATGCATGTGGGCGGTCTTGTCGAGGAGGAACGCCGTGAAGGATCGGGGATACGACGAGGAGTCCGGGGTGATGCTCATCTCGGCGATGGACGACGACGGCCCGCGGGCCGGCATCACGTGGTCGAGCCGACGGAACCGGAAGCCGCGTACGCAGGCGCTGTCGGGGGCCGACCCGATCAGCATGGACGCGCCCGCCGAGGTGGCCCCCCGGACGCCCTGGTGGCGGCGCCTCGGCGCCTGGATCACCGGCCCCGGACGGGCCGCGCCCGAGCCCCCGCCCGAGGCGCCGCCGCTCGGCGACTGCGAGACCGTCCAGTACGACGCGATCTCCGGCGAGGTCGCCGTCTTCATGGAGCCGGACTCCGGCGAGGTCCCCGTCCTGCGGCTCTGAGCCCGAGGTGGAATGATGGGGCATCGTCGGACGACGCCCCAAGCCGAGCCGCCCGCCGCGGGAGCCGCTGACGCTCCGGAAGAAGATCGGCTTCACGCTCTTCACGGTCCTCCTCTTCGTCGCGCTCGTGGAGCTCTTCCTCCAGGTCCTCGCCTGGCGCACGGCCCCCCAGGTCCACATCGACGGTGACCTGAAGCCCGTCGACGAGGACGCCTACCGTGTGCTCGCCGTCGGCGACTCCTGGGTCTACGGCGCCGAGGCGCTCCCCGAGGAGGCCTTCATCGAGGTGTTCGAGGCGCTCGCTGAAGAGGCGACCGGGGGCGAGGTGCAGATCTACAACTTCGGCCAGTCCGCCTCGAACAGCTCGCAGGCCCTGGTCAAGGTCCACCGCAACCTCGAGGCCGTCCGCCCCCACCTCGTCGTCGCCCTGACCGGCAACAACAACATGCTCCACGACGAGGACGTCGTCGAAGCCGCCCGCATCCTCGGGGAGGACCCCCGGCTCAGCGGGATCCGGTGGCTCCAGTGGTCCCGGCTCTACCGGCTGTACCGCGCCGAGAAGGCCGAGCGGGCCGCCGCCGAGGCCGAGGCGATCACCCCCGATCCGACCGTCGAGCTGCTCTACGGCCTCGGCGGCGAGGACCCCACCGGGAGCTCCGGGCTGCCCCCCGCGCCCGCCGATCCCCTGCCCGGGGCGTCGGTGGCGCCCGAATGGGACTGGTGGGCCTCGTTCCGGCGCCGGGACTGGGAGCAGCTCCGCGCCTGGATCGCGGCGACCGACCCCAAGGACGACTCCCCCGAGGCCAACGGCATCCTCCACGCGTGGGAGGCGCTCGCGCTGGCCCACCTCGGTCGCCACGACGAAGCGATCGTCCGGGCCACCGAGGCGCTGGAGAGGGGGGGCGACGACGCCGCCGCGTACGAGGCGCTGGCCGTCGTCGACGAGCGCCTCGACCGCGACCTCCGCGCCCTCCAGTGGCGGATCCGCGCCGCCTCCACCGGCCGCCTCGCCCACCCCTGGCTCCAGGCCCGCGCCCGCGGCCTCGTCCTCCTCCACCTCGAGGCGTGGCAGCCCGCCGAGGCGTGGCTCATGGCCTGCGAGCGGCAGATGCCGGGCAACCTCGAGGTCCTCCTCGGCCTCGCGCGGCTGCCCACCGCGACGCGCGGCGCGGCCGTCGGCGAGGCCCTCGCCGGAGGACCCCGGGGGAAGGTCACGCAGCTCCAGTTCTACGAGTGGCACGAGGTCAGCAGCGGCATGGTCGACCGCATGCTCGACTCGCTCGGCGAGCCCGCCGACGACGACTCCGCCGCGCTCATGGAGGGGCGCGGCCGCGCGGCCCTCGTCCAGGCTCGGCCCGACGACGCGCGGCGCTGGTTCGCGGCGGCGATCGCGGCGGCCGAGGCGGGCGTCGTCGAGGAGGGGGACCCGCTCCCCGCGACGACCATCGCGCGCGCCCGGGCGGGGCTGATCGGGCTGGGCGACCTCGCCCCCGACGCGGTCCCCCTGGACGCCTCGAACGCCGCCGCAATCGTCGCCCTGCGCGCCGCGGCGGGGGACTGCGAGGCCGCCGTACGGACCGGCCAGGCGGGGCTCGCCCTCGGCCTGAGCGCCCTCGCGTTCGAGGCCGCCGCCGGACTGTGCCTCACCACCGAGGTCGGCTGGTCCCTCGTGGAGCAGGCCCTCGGCCGCGGCCCCGTCCTCGACCGCGCCGCGCTGGTCCTCGGCAAGCCGACCGGCGGCCTGAGCCGGTTCGTCCCCCCGCCGTCGCTCCCCTTCTGGGACGACTTCCGGGAGCGCGACTTCGAGGCCGTGATCGCGGCGACCGACGGCGCCTGGAAGGGCCTCGCCCTCGCCCACCTCGACCGCTACGCCGAGGCGACCGCCGTCCTCGACGCCGCCGAGCAGGCGTCCGACGACGCCGCCGTCATCGCCTACGGCCGCATGCTCCTCGCCCGCCAGCGCGGCGACGTCGTCGGGGGGATGATCCAGGCCTCCATCGCCGCCACCAACACCGGCGGCGACCCCTGGGTCCGGACGGTCGCGCGCGGGATCGCCTACGCGGACGCGTACGAGTGGCGGCAGGCCCAGGTCGAGCTGCTCTCCGCGCTGGACGCCGCCCCCGGCTACCTCGAGGCCCTGGAGGCGCTGTCGCTCGTCCCCCAGCCGCTCCGCTACCCCGCCGCCGAGGTCGCGCTCCGGTACACCCCGTCGGGCCGCGTCGACGCCGACCGGTGGTCCTTCTGGTACCTCCTCCAGGGGCGCGAGGAGGAGGCCCGGCGGGCCCTGGAGTGGCCGCGCGACTACCTGAAGGAGGGCCCCGAGGCGGAGGCGCGCCGGGCGATCGCGCGGGGAGACGTGGCCGCCGCCGAGGGGGCCGCGGCGGACCTCGGGCCGGAGGGGGAGGACGCCCGGCGGGAGGCCACGGCCGCCGCGCGGGATGCGTACGGAGCTGCGATGTCGGCGGCCGAGGCGCTCGACGACCGCCACCTCTACTGCCGCGCCGCCGCCCGCCGGGTGCGCGCCGTCGGCGCCGACGTGGACCGTCAGGAGATCGTCGTCATGCTCGGCGCCTGCCCCGACCACCCCGAGGCCGTCGACGCCGCGGGCCGGATCGCCGCGCTCAATGGCGAGTGCCCCACCGTCAACGACTTCGCCCGCCGCTCCCTGGAGACCGGCGCCGACCCGTCCGACGTCGCGGAGTGGATGGCCGACTGCGGGGACGAGTCGTGGGTCCTGTCGTTCGTCGACGAGGAGACCGGGGGCGCGCCGCCCGAGGCCCGCGCCTGGCTCCGCAACCGCGTCTCCCCGGACGACGACAACGAGCTCCCGCCCCCGGGCGAGGAGGTCAGCTCCGATCTCCTCGTCCGCCAGCTCGCCGCCATGCAGGCCCTCAGCCGCGACGCCGGCGCCGACTTCGTGGCCCTCACCTACCCCCTGCCGGGCGCCCACCACCGCCGCCTCCGCGACCGCATCGTCACCGAGGCTCCCCGCGCGTCGCTGACCGTCCTCGACCTCTACGCCCACTTCGAGCGGACCTACGATCCCGCCGCCTGGCGGGCGCTCCGGACCGAACAATCCCACGTCACTCCGGAGGGTTACCGGGTGATGGGGGAGCAACTTTTCGAGCACGTCCAGAGGAGCGGGCGACTCCCCCGCTGAGGCGTTTCTCCCGCTGTATTGCGGACTTGTGACGGACTCCGGATCTGTCAAGGAATTTCGCGTACTTGTGTGCCCTGCATTTTCCGTTGACACCCCCGATCGCGACCGCTAGAAGCCGTGCCCAACAGCCCCTGAGCACACTGCTCTCGAGGTTCCTCCCCGCCGGTCGGCGCACGGTGCGGAGGGTTGCTGACTGCGCCACGCGATTGCGAGGGGTGTCGATGCCGTCTCCGAGGGCTCTGACCAAGGACGAGGTTGTTGACATGGTGAAGCGGGGCGAGAGCCTCGATCACGCGGACCTGCGGGGGACCGACCTTTCGGGGCTCGATCTGGCCGGCCAGAGTCTGCGGCACGCGAAGCTGGGAGAGGCGCTGCTGGTGAGGACGAATCTGAGGGGAACCGACCTGACCGGCGCCAGCCTGTGGCACGCGGATCTGAAGTACGCCGACCTGAGCGGGGCGAACCTGGAGGACGCTGATCTCGACTTCAGCAACCTCGAGGGCGTGACGCTCAAGGGGGCGCGGATCCGGAAGACCACGTTCCCGCTCCGCCGGGTCACCATGAACGACGTCATGAACTCCGTCCAGACCGGTCGCCGGCTCACCGTGCTGGTGATCGACGAGGACGACGACGAGGAGCCCATCTAGGGCTCGAGTCGCGACGCAACCATTGACCGGAACGGGTCGCCCTCTCGGGGGCGGCCCGTTTCGCTTGGGGGCTACTCCTCCTTGACCCCGAGCACCCAGAAGGTGCGCCGGACCTCGACGCCGTCGGCCGTCTCGGCCACGACGCGGACCCGGTTGGGGCCGACCTCGAGGATCGCCTTCGCCTCGATCTCCACGCTCGCCTCGCCGCTCAGCTTCCGGCTGAACACCTGGTCGCCGGAGACGCTGACGGTGACCGACGCGAGCCCCGCGTCGGCCTCGACCGCGCCGCGGACGGAGAAGTCCGTGGACCCCCGCGCCGGCGGCGCCTCGGGGGAGGAGTGGGGGACCGACATCGTGACCACGGCGGGCTCGCGCCAGCCGCTCCGGACGCCCCCCGTGCTGGGGACGTCCAGCGCCAGCGTCGACGCCGCGGAGGAGCGGTCGTCCCGCGCCCGGAGCCGCACGGGGACGGTCGGGTGCGCCGCGGGATCGCGGACGCGGAGGCTGAGCTGGACCTCCGCCGACTCGCCCGCGGCGAGCTCGCTGATCGTCGCGAACCGCTCCCTCCGCTCGACCCCGTCGAGGCGGGGGTCGCCGAAGTGGACGCGGATCTCCCCCGCGTCCCCCGCGCCGCCGTTCCGGACCTTGATCGTCGCCGTCACGATCGCGCTGCCGTCCTCCTCCGCGCCGGCCTCGGTGGCGACGTTGAGCGACAGCTCGGGGCGGGCGATGCCGCGCGTCTCGGCGATGCCGCCGAAGGGGCCGCCGAGGGGGCCGTCGTCGTCGATGAGGTAGAGCCGCCAGACGTCCAGCCGGGTCCGGTAGACGGGGTCGACGTCGACGGGCACGGTCCAGCCTCGCGTCTCCCCGGGGGCGAGGTCGCCGAGGAGGAAGCCGGCGTCGTCGAGGATGTCGGTGGACGACTCGATCCGCGCGCGGAGGTGGCGGACGGTGTCGGGGCGGCGGTTGGTCACCTCCAGCCGGACGTGGGTGGACTCCCCCGCGACGAACCGGTCGGGGAGGTGCAGCACGGGGACGAGCCCGGCGGGCGGATCGCGCCGCATCGCCTCCTGGCGGGCGCTCTCCCGGGCGGGCGCGCGGTCCATCCACCGGGGCACGGCGGCGTCCCAGGGGATGTCCCCGGCGGCCGCGGCGGCGGCCATCCGGTCGGCCTGCGCGCGCCCCATCTCGGCGACCAGCGGCCGCGCGATCTCGATCAGCTCGGGCCGCCGGTCGTCCTCGTCGGCGCGGATCAGGATCTCCCACGCGAGGCGGAGCTCGACGTCGTTGAACTTGTCGTCACCGGCCTCCCCGGGGAGATCGGAGAAGCCGGGGACGGGGCCGCCGTCCTCGCCCTTGCGGCGCTCGTCTGCGCTCTCGTTCTCGCTCTCGTTCTCGTTCTCGTTCTCGCCGTCCCAGGCGTCCGCCACCCGCGGGTAGAACAGATGCAGCACCGGCTCCGCGTTGACCCCGTCCCGCATCGGCTCCCGCCCCCCGCCGGGGTTCTTCCGGGCGTCCAGGCCGTGCGCGCCGGCCACCCGCCCCGCCGCCGCGGGGGGCTCCCGGAACTGCTCGGGGAGGAGCGGCTCGTCGGGGTGGAGGTAGAGCGAGCCCGTCGCCACGTCCGGCGTCACCCCCACCCGGTTGATGAACGTGTCGCCGGGCAGGAGCCACCGCGCCACCGTCAGCTTGAGCTTGATCGGCTCCCCCTCGGCCGCGTCGCGCAGCCCGTAGACCTTCTGCACCGTCCCCTTGCCGAACGTCTGCGTCCCGATCGTGATGGCGCGGTCGTTGTACTTCAGCCCCCCGGCGAGGATCTCCGAGCCCGACGCCGTCCGCCGGTCGACGAGCACCGCCACCGGCTTCGTCCACCGGAGCCGCTTCTTGTCCGCCTCGATGATCGGCGTGAGCTTCGCCACCGGGCCGCCGTCGCTCCCCTCGGTCCGGACGAGCATCCCCTCGGGGACGAAGTGGTTCACGATGCGCGCCGCCTTCCGCATCGACCCCCCGGTGTTGCCGCGCAGGTCGAGCACGAGGCCGAACAGCTCGTTGGAGACCTGGAGCTCCAGGGCGTCGATCGCCTCGGCGACCTCGTGGTCCGTCTTCTGGCTGAAGTGGTCGATCGTGATCAGCCCGATCCCGCCGGGGAGCAGCGCGTGCTCGACCGACGGCACCCGGACCTTGGCGCGGACGATGACGAAGACGCGCCGCTCCGTCTCGCCGGGGCGGAGGACCGTGAGGACGACGGGGACGCCCTTGGGACCCCGGATCCGGCCGACGGCGGCCTCGACCGAGAGCGCAGTCGTCGAGTGGCCGTCGATGTGGGTGATGACGTCGTCCTTGCGGAGCCCGGCCCGCCCCGCGGGGGCGTCGTCGAACGGCTCGACCACCTTGAGGACCCACACCCCGTCCGCGTCGCGGCGCCGCCCGATGCGGGCGCCGATGCCGGTCAGCGTCCCCTTGAAGCGGTCGTTGAACTCGTCCACCCCGTCGCCGACGATCAGCCGGGAGTGGCGGTCGACCGTGTAGAGGATCCCGTGCAGGGCCTGGACGCGGAGGTCGTCGGGATCGACGACGTCGTCGCCTTCGCGGCCGCTCGCGACGAACGCGACCGCCTCGTCGACCCGCGCGCGGACGCCGTCCACCGTCGCCACGTCGTCCGTCCGGAACACCTGCGCGCGGTCCCCCGACCAGACCTGGAGGCGGCCGGGGCCGTCTTCGAGGACGAGGACGTCGGGGCTGGCCCGCTCGAGGCGCTGGATGCCCGCCGCCGTCATCGCCGCGGGGTCCATCGCGTCGGGGTGGAGGTAGCGGTTCTCGAGCCGCGGGAACGCCTTGTCGAAGAGCCCCTTCGCGTCGCCGTCGGCCCCGCCCGTCGCCGGGATCAGCAGCAGCGGGAGCGACAGGAGGAGCAGCAGCTGCAGCGGCGACCGCATCCGCCAAGGGTGCGCTCTGACGGCGCCGCGCGCCACCTCCGCGGTCCAGATCGGGGCGGCCCGGCGCTCGACGTGGCGAAACGCCCTGCTACATTCCGCCGCCGTGGACCGCGACGCCCTCCGCCTGCTCCTCGACGCCGTCGCCTCCGGGGCGACGACCCCCGCCGACGCCCTCGCCCGGCTCGGCGAGCTGCCGTCGTTCGCGGACGAGGGCGGCTATGCCCGGGTGGACCTCCACCGCTCGCTCCGGCTGGGGCTGCCCGAGGTCATCTACGGGGCGGGGAAGTCGCCCGCGCAGGTCGTCGGCATCGCCCGCGCGCTGCTCCGGCGGGGCCAGCGCCTGCTGGTCACGCGCGCCTCGGACGAGACCGCCGCGGCGGTGACGGAGGAGATCCCCGGCGCGACCTGGCACGAGGTCGCCCGCTGCCTGACCGCCGCCCCCGAGGACGCCGCGCCGCTGAAGCAGTCCGGGCACGTCCTCGTCGCCACGGCGGGCACGTCCGACATCCCTGTTGCCGAGGAGGCGCGGGTCTGCGCGGAGCAGTTCGGGAACAAGACGACCGCGCTGCACGACGTCGGCGTCAGCGGGATCCACCGCATCCTCCACGAGCGGGCGGCGCTGATGGAGGCGCGGGTCGTGATCGTCGTCGCGGGCATGGAAGGGGCGCTGCCGTCGGTCGTGGGCGGGCTGGTCCCGCGGCCGATCATCGCGGTCCCGACGTCCGTCGGCTACGGCGCCAGCTTCGGCGGCGTGGCGGCGCTGCTGGGGATGCTCAACTCCTGCGCCGCGGGGGTGACCGTCGTCAACATCGACAACGGCTTCGGGGCGGCGTACGCGGCGACCCGGATCAACCGCCTCGAGGAGCTCGGCTGAGGCCGCCGCGATGCACGCCCACCTCGACTGCTACTCCGGGCTCAGCGGCGACATGCTGCTCGGCGCGATCGTGGACGCGGGCGTGCCGGTGGAGGATCTCGAGCGTCCGCTGCAGTCGCTCGGGGTGCCCGGGTGGCGGATGCGCGTCGGCGACAAGCGGGACCCCCGGATCGGCGGCACGAAGGTGGACGTCGCCGTCTCCCCGCGCACGAAGCAGCCGCACCGGCACCTGTCCGACATCGTCGCCATCCTCGACGGCGCGGACGACCTCCCCGACTCGGTCCGGGCCACCGCGAAGGAGGTGTTCACGGTCCTCGCGGACGCCGAGGCGGAGGTCCACGGCACGTCCCGGGAGCAGGTCCACTTCCACGAGGTCGGCGCCGTCGACGCGATCGTGGACGTGTGCGGGGTCGTCCTCGGGCTGGAGCTGCTCGGGGTGGAGACGCTGTCGTGCGCGCCGATCCCGCTGGGGTCGGGGATGGTCGTCTGCGAGCACGGCGAGATCCCGGTCCCCGCGCCCGCCACGGCGCTGCTGCTGCGGGGCCTCCCGACGGTCGCGGGGGAGGGGAAGCACCCCACCGGCGAGCTGACGACGCCGACCGGCGCGGCCCTCGTCCGGGTGCTCTGCGACTCGTTCGGGACGGCCCCCGCGATGACGCTGGACCGGGTCGCCTACGGGCTGGGGACGCGCGACCGGGGCCCGATCCCGAACGCGCTCCGGATGCTCCTCGGCGCCCGCACCGACGCCGAGGCGCAGGCCGTCGACGTCCTCACGACGACGATCGACGACCTCGACAGCCGCCTCTTCGGCCCCCTCGCGGACCGCCTCTTCGCCGACGGCGCCCTCGACGTCACCCTCCGCCCGGTCTACGGCAAGAAGGGCCGCCCGGCGGTCGAGGTGATCGTCCTGTGCAAGCCCACGCGCGCCGCGCGCGAGGCGATCTCCCGACGCCTCTTCACGGAGACGACGACGCTCGGCCTGCGGTGGCGCCGCGAGCAGCGGACGACGCTCCACCGGACGTTCCGCACGGTCCACACGGAGTACGGCCCCATCGCGGTCAAGGAGGGCCGCCTCGACGGGGTCCCGATCACGCTCCAGCCGGAGTTCGACAGCTGCCTCGCCGCCGCCGACGCCCACGACGTCCCTGTCCGCGTGGTCATGGACGCCGCCCGCGCGCTGCTCGCCGACGAGGCCCCCGAAGCGGCGCGCACGCTCGATCCCGAATAGAATCCGCCCGCGTCCGTCCCACGGTCGGACCCCTCGCCCTGGAGCCTCGATGCGAACCCTGCTGACCCTGATCGCCGCCGTCGCCCTGACCGTCCCCGCCGCCGCGTCCGCGCAGACCGCGCAGGAGATCATCGACAAGTCGTCCGAGAACCGGAACGTCCGCAACTCCGTGCAGACGATGGTGCTCAAGATCTACGACAAGTCCGGCCGCTCCCGGGAGCGCACCATCGAGTCGAAGGTCAAGGAGGGGGCCGACGGGAAGGCCCGCAGCTACGTCCGCTTCGTCGAGCCCGAGGACGTCGAGGGGGTCCAGTTCCTCACCATCCAGAACCCCGGCGGCGAGGACGACCAGTGGCTCTACATGCCCGCCGGCGGGATCCTCAACCGGATCTCCGGGTCGTCCAAGAAGGGCTCCTTCATGGGGACCGACTTCCGCTTCGAGGACCTCGAGGTCGGCGCCGCGGACGAGGGGACCCACACGCTGCTCGGCGAGGAGCAGGTCACCGTCGCGGGCGCGACCTACGACGCCTGGAAGATCGAGACCGTCCCCAACCCCGACCTGAAGTCGAGCTACACGAAGTTCGTCACGTGGGTCAGCAAGGACGACTACGTCCCCCGCCAGGTCGAGTTCTACGACAAGAAGGCCGAGCTGGAGAAGCGGCTCACGCTGAAGGAGGTCAAGCAGGAGGGCGAGGTCATGATCCCCACGCTGACCGTCATGGAGAACCTCAAGCGCGGCACCAAGACCGAGATCGTGGTGACCGACTACAAGGTCAACGTCGACGCCGCCGAGCTGCCCGACGAGATCTTCACGCCGGACTACCTGCAGAGCGAAGGCTGACCCGACTCCTCCTGCTCCTGGTGCTCCTCGCGCCGTCGCTGGCGCAGGCCGCCCCGTGGGAGCTGAAGCCCAAGCCCAAGGGGCTGACGTACGGCGGCAAGGTGTTCGTCTCCGCCGCCCCGGACCTCAAGATGGAGGGGCCGTACGAGGACCGCTTCCAGCTCCGCTCCGGCGTCGACTTCCGGGTCAAGTACAAGTTCGCGAAGGACGCCCGCTTCGCCGTCGGGGCGAAGTTCCGGTACGCCCTCCGGCACGGCGACCGGGTCGAGCACGACGCCTGGTTCGACCTCGGCGAGACGTACCTCCAGTTCCGGAAGGGGAAGTTCAGCCTCCGCGCGGGCCGCTTCCGCCACTCCTGGGGACGCAACGCGCTCCTGTCGCCGCTCAACCGGCTCAACCCGATCGACTACACCGTCGCGTTCGAGCCCGGCGGCGCCGCCGAGGCGCGCATCCCCGTCGCCGCCGTCCGCCTCAACCTCAACCTCTACCCCGTCGCCTTGGAGCTGATCTGGCTGCCGCTCTACACGCCGGCCCGGGTGGCGTACTACGGCCGCGACTTCGCCGTGTTCCGGCCGGGGATGCTCGAGGAGATGCTCCCCGACCTCGTCCCCCAGACGGGCGCGGGGCTGATCGACGACGAGTTGAGGCGGGCCACGCCGCGCATCGTCGAGGCCATCACGTCCCTCGATCCGTACGCCCGCGACGGCCTCCAGAGCTACCTCGTCCCGTCGGTCCCCGAGGAGGTGATCTGGAACAGCGACCTCGGCTTCCGCTTCGGCGCGACGGCGGGCCCCGTCGACTTCGACGTCGTGGCGCTGTACCACGTCCTCGATCAGCCCGAGGTCACCATCGCGCGCGAGCTCGTCGACCCCCTCATCGACGAGCGCCCCATCACCTCGGGCGAGCTGACGCGGCTGACCAACCCCGACGCCGAGATCACGTCCGCGGACTACCCCCGCTCGCTGCTCGCGGGCGCGGACGTCGCCGTCGCCGCGGGCGGGTTCGTGATCAGCGCCGAGGGCGCCTTCGAGACGACCTCCGTCCACTACACCCAGCGCTTCGAGCCGTACCGCTCCCCCGCGGTCCGGTACGCCGCCGCGCTCCGCTACAACTTCGGGACGGTCGTTGCGTTCACCGCCGAATTCGGGCACGACATCAACCTGCGGCACCGCCGGGACACCTTCCTGACGAGGCAGCACGAGCTGACCGCGGCGTTCGTGGGCACGCTTCGACTCTTCCGGGACCGCCTCCAGCTGACCCTGTCGGCCAGCTACGCGGTCTTCCCCCGCGACCTCTACGTCCACCCCCAGGTGGTCATCGAGGTCGAGGACGGGCTGGTCGCCACCTTCGGCGTCCACGTGTTCGAGGGGTTCCGGCCGGACGTCGAGCCCACGCTCGCGTCGTTCCTCGCCTACGAGGGCGGCATCGTCGGCTGGCTCCGGGGCAACGACTACGCGTATGGGACGATCGAGTACCGCTTCTAGCTTCGCGACCGCCGCCGCGGCGGCCGTGCTGCTGTGCGCGACGATCGCGTCCGCCCAGCTCGATCCGGATCGGTCCGCCACGAAGCTGCTCACCGATCCCATCGACGGCCACCAGTTCACGTGGACGATGCCCGTCGCGGCCAACGGGCTGGGCGGCTACGACAGCGACGGTTGCGCCTACAGCTCCGGTCCCCAGCCGCGGACGACGGGCATCGCGACCTCCCCGACGACGCTCTTCAGCGCGTCCCCCGACCGGTTCGAGCGGACGATCGAGGACGCGCAGAAGCAGCCCCTGCTGGAGCTGCTGTCCGGCATCGGCGCCGAGGTGGAGGACGCGCGCCGGCTCCGCCCCCACCAGCAGTACGAGCTGGCGGCGGTGGTCGCGGAGTTCCTCGGCGACGGGCCGTACGTCGTGGGCGAGCACTACCTGACGGCGGCGTGGACGATCCGCGACACGATCGTCGGCTTCCTGCCCGGGGTCCAGGGGGCGTCGGACGCGTGGGGGAAGCTGACCGAGACGCTGCCGATGCTGTCCCAGATCGACAACGACCGCGGCCGCACGATCGCCGCGTTCGACATGGCGCGGCTGTGCCACCGGGGCGGCTTCCTCATCGAGCGGGACGAGTTCCTCGCCTCGATCGACGGCTGGCCCGACGCCGGCCTCGGCGCGGCGGAGAAGCGGACCGAGTTCCACCGCCGGATCGCCGAGGAGTCCCGCTTCCTCGCCAAGGCCCGGGACGCGTTCCGGGCGGGGCTCGCCGACGGGCTCGGGACCCCGGAGGACCGCGCGTTCTACCGCTACCTCGTCGGCGACCTGAGCCGCCGGCTGGGGGACTTCGACGAGGCCGCGACGCAGCTCGAGGCGGTCGCCCTGGACCCCAAGGCGAGCGACGAGGTGAAGGCCTACGCGAACGACATCGCCGCGGTGCTGAAGGTCCAGAAGCGAGCCCCCACGGAGGAGTCGCCCGAATGAGCCCCGTCGCCGTCGTCAAGGCGCTCCGCCCCAAGCAGTGGGCCAAGAACGGGCTCCTGCTCGTCGCCATGGTGTTCGCCGAGGAGTACGCCAGCGCGCAGTCGTGGATCGAGGTCGGGATCGGCGTGGCGATGTTCTGCGCGCTCAGCTCGGCGGGCTACCTCGTCAACGACCTGAAGGACGTCGAGGCGGATCGGCGGCACCCCAAGAAGAAGCACCGTCCCATCGCGTCGGGTGCGGTGCCGGTGGGCGCGGCGTGGGCCCTGGTCGTCGTCCTCATCGCGGGCGGCTTGGCGGGGAGCTGGCTCCTGCTCAACGTCGGCTTCGCGATCGTCGCCGCCGGCTACCTCGTCTCGACGCTCAGCTACACGCTCTGGTTCAAGCACGCGCCGGTGCTGGACGTGATGCTGATCGCGAACGGCTTCCTCCTCCGGGCGGTGGCGGGGGCCGAGGCGATCGAGGAGCCGAGCTCGGCCTGGTTCCTGGTCTGCATCGGGTTCGGCGCGCTGTTCATCGGGCTGAGCAAGCGCCTCGCCGAGATCAAGCTGCTCCAGGCGGACGCGGGCGAGCACCGCAAGGTCCTCGATGAATACAGCGTCGACATGCTCAATCAGTTCATCACCATCACCGTGGCCTGCTCGATGATCAGCTACGCGCTGTACACGTTCGGCGGCGGGCACGACCCGTCGATGATGCTGACGCTCCCGTTCTTCATCTACGGCGTGTTCCGCTACCTGTACCTCGTCGAGAAGGGCGAGGGCGGCGACCCGACGAGCATCTTCGTCGGGGACAAGCCGCTGCTGGTGTGCATGGCGGGGTTCGTGGCGACGGCCATCGCGGTGCTGCAGGTGGGGAACGGAGCGGGGTAGACGATGCACATCCTGGACGAGCTGAAGGCCCGCGAGTTCATCTACGACGTCACCGACGAGGACGGCCTCCGGGCGGCGATGTCGGCCGGTCCGATCTGCTTCTACACGGGCTACGACCCGACCAACACGAGCCTCACGGTCGGCAACCTCGTCCCCCTGATGCTCCAGGCCCACATCGCGCGGGCGGGGCACCGGCCGATCGTCATCCTCGGCGGCGGCACGGCGCTGGTGGGCGACCCCTCGGGCAAGTCGAAGACGCGCGAGAACGTGCTCAGCCGCGAGGACATCGCGCGCAACCTGGAGCTGCAGCGGCCGCAGTTCGAGCGGTTCCTCGGCGAGGCGCTGCTCATCGACAACGCCGACTGGCTCTGCGAGCTGAACTACATCGACTTCCTCCGCGACGTCGGCAAGCACTTCAGCGTCAACGAGATGATCAAGGCGGAGACGTACGCCAACCGCCTCCGGAACGAGCAGCACCTCAGCTTCGTCGAGTTCAACTACCGGCTCGTCCAGGCCTACGACTTCCTCCACCTGTACCGCGAGCACGGCTGCGTGCTCCAGACCGGCGGGCAGGACCAGTGGGGGAACTGCGTCGCGGGGACGGAGCTGATCCGGAAGGTGACCGGGGGGAAGGCGTGGGTGCTGACGAACCCGCTCCTGCTGAAGCCGGACGGGACGAAGATGGGGAAGACGGAGAAGGGGGCGGTCTGGCTGAGCGCCGAGCGGACGTCGCCCTACGAGTACTTCCAGTACTGGCTGAACGTCGAGGACGTGATGGTGGACCGGCTCCTGAAGTGGTTCACGTTCCTGCCCCTGGACCGCATCGCGGAGCTGGTGGCGGGGCCGATCCACCGGGCCAAGGCGACGCTCGCGTTCGAGGCGTGCAAGCTCAACCACGGCGCCGAGGCGGCGGCCCGCGCGCTGGCCACGTCGATGCTCCTGTTCGGGCTCGACAAGCACGTCAACTGGGACGACGTCGTGCCTTCTTCGGTCGATCGTCCCGCCCCCGACGTCCCCACCGCGACGGTCGAGGCGGGCCCGCTCTTCAAGGTGTTCGTGGCGGCCGGGCTGGCGGGGTCGGGGAAGCAGGCGAAGCAGCTCGTCCAGCAGGGCGGCGCCTACGTCGACGGCGAGGCGAAGTCGGACCCCTTCGAGGCGGTCGCGCCCGGCGAGGTGCTCCTCCGCGCGGGCAAGAAGAAGTACTGCCTGGTGACCGTCGCCTGACGCCGCTCAGCGGTAGTAGACGAGGTAGCTGTCCATCCAGATCGACCCGTGGTTGTTCGGGTCGGCGCCGTTGAGCGAGGCGCTGTAGTTGAGCGTGTTCTCGACGCCGGGGAGGAAGTCCTCGGTCACGTCGAACACCAGCGGGGGGACGTCCATCCCGGGGCACCAGCCGCCGCGGCCGAGGTACCACGTGCCGAACTGGTTGGGGAGCGCGCCGTCCTTCACCTGGGCCGCGCAGCCGAGGTAGTCGCGGGCCTCGTTGAACTCGTGGCTGTGCCACGTGCCGCCGTTGAGGTTGAAGTGGTGCTCGTGGGGGCAGAACTCGGCGCAGTTCCAGGCGTCTCCGCCGAAGCCGTGGCCGGTGATGAGGGCGTGGATCTTCGCGCCCACGGCGCCGTCCGGGGGCGTCACCGTGATCGCCTCGTGGGCGTCGTTGTAGCCCGCGCCGAAGCCGCCGCCGCCCCACAGCCGGTCGGCCGCGAAGGGCTTGAGCTCGTCGCCTCGCTCGCTGAACCGGAGCGACGACGACACGACGAAGGGGTAGTCGAGGTCGATGAAGATGCGGGCCTGCGGACCGTCCTGCAGGAACGCCAGCATCGGCGAGATGTCCGTCACCCAGCGGCCGTGGCGGTGGTACGGGGTGATCCAGCGCGCGATCGAGTAGTCGCAGCCGCAGGGGCAGTCCGGGTAGACGCCCTGGTCGGTGCAGGTCCGCTCCCGCACGACGTCCTCGGCCGTGTACGACGACGTGCACGTGCACTCCACCGTCGTCCCCGGCTTGCACCGCTCCGGGACGTCGGGGACGTCGGGGTCCTCGACCTCGAGCTCGCAGACCAGCATCCAGGCCTTGTAGTCCCACTCGAAGCAGTTCGCGTCGAGGTCGTCCGTGCAGCCCATCGTGAGGTCGACCTCGAGCGTGTCGTAGCGGTCGATGTCCGCGGGGAGGTCGATGACCAGCTCGGCCCGGTCCCCCTCCATCTGGAACGTGTCCCACAGCTCGATCGTCGTGTCCGCGGGGTTCTCCCGGAGCCAGACGGCGCGCTGGTACTCGAAGTCGAACTGGTCCCCGAGGTAGCCGAAGAAGACCGCCTCGCCGGTGCACGCGTCGCACACGAACTGGAGCAGCCCGACCTCGCGGAGCCGCTGGAAGCGGTCGACGGCGAACCCCCACCGGGCCCAGTCCTCCTCCAGCACCGCCTCGACGGGTCCGTTGACCTCGCCGCGCCAGTCGCGGGCGACGTGCAGCCGGTCCTCCCACCAGGCGCGGTCGTCGTCGTCGAGCCCGTCCAGGGCGGCCTCGATGTTGGCCCGGATGTTGGCGTAGTGCGTGGCCGCGGCCCCCTCGACGGCGCTGACGAAGAAGTAGTGGACGTCGCGGGCGCTGACGTCGAGCATCGCCCCGAGGTCGCTGTTCCAGTAGGCGTTGTCGTAGGTCGACCCGCTCCGTTGGATGAAGACGTAGCTATCGTCGCCGGTCCACTCCCGTTCGAAGTCGAACTCGCTCCCGTCGTCCAGCTCGATGTCCCACGGCTCGATGACCTGGAGGGGGCGGACGCCGAACTCGCCCTCGGTGATCAGCGGGTTGATCGGCGGCGCCGGCGTCGGCTCCGGGGCCGGCGCCGGCGCCTCCTCGGGCTCGGGGCAGGCGGTGAGGAGGAGGGCGGCCGCGGCGAGGAGCGCCAGGCGGCGGGGCACGTCACTCCCTCCCGAGGAACGTCGCGTCGCGGAGGTGCCGGATCTCGATGGCCACGTTGCCGTAGGCGGCGATCCCGTAGCAGGGGGTCGTCCCGTCGACGACGAGCGGCTGCTGCTGGCCTCCCTTGAGGGTGACCATGGCGACCACGTCGGAGCCGTCCCCCCGCTCGAACCAGACCGACTCGATCTTGTCGAAGGGGACCGACACCTTCGCCTTGCCGACCTTGCCGGTGAGGAAGATGTGGCCGTCGAACGTGACCTTGACGACCTCGAACGTGTTGAGGTCGACGTCGCGCACCGAGACCTTGTAGGAGACGGCCGGCTCGGGGACCCGGATGTCCGGCGCGTCCTCGCCCCACGGGCCCATCCCGAGGAGGACGACGGCCAGCAGGCAGGTCAGGAGCGGGCGCATGCCGCCCATGCTATCAACCCCGCCGTGCAGATCATCTACGGGTACCAGGCGGTCGACGAACCCCTCGGCCCGGTCGTGATGACCATCGGCACCTACGACGGCCTCCACGTCGGGCACCGCGCGATCATCGAGCAGGTCGTCCGCCGCGCCCGCATCACCGGCAGCAAGGCCGTCGTCTACAGCTTCTACCCGCCGCCGTGGCGCGTGCTCGGGCGGGGCAGCAACCCGTACTTGATCCTGACGTGGAAGGACAAGGTCCAGCTCCTCGCGGAGATGGGCGTCGACGTCCTCGTGACGGAGGAGTTCACCCCCGACATCCAGCAGATCTCGCACGTCGACTTCACCGAGACCGTCCTCGACGGCGTGTTCACCCCGCGCGAGATCCACGTCGGCTACGACTTCCACTTCGGCGAGGGGCGCAAGGGGGACTACGAGTACCTCCGGTCCTACTTCGGCGACCGCGTCGAGGTCCGCCCCCACGGAGCCGTCCGGGTGGACGGGGAGATCGTCGGCTGCACGCTCATCCGCCGGCGCGTCGCCGCCGGAGAGGTCGCCGCCGCCGCGCCGCTCCTGGGCCGCTACCACTTCCTCCGCGGGGTCGTCGTGCGCGGGCGCGGGCGCGGCTCGAAGATCGGCGTCCCCACCGCGAACATCGACGCCAAGACCGAGCTCCTCCCGCCGTCGGGGGTCTACGCGGTGACGATGCGGATCGGGGAGGAGCGGACCGAGCGCCCCGGCGTCGCAAACCTGGGCTTCCGTCCCACGTTCGCGGAGAAGGAGTTCGCCATCGAGGTCCACCTCTTCGACTTCGACGGGGACCTCTACGGCGAGCGGGTGGTGGTGTCGTTCGTGAAGCGCGTCCGGGACGAGCTCCGGTTCGACTCGGTGGACGCCCTGATCCAGCAGATCAAGGACGACGTCGACGACGTCCGGGCGATGATGCCGTTCCCCGAGCCGTCCGCGGGGGACCGCTCCTGGGACCCCAAGCCCGACAAGGCGACGTGACGTGAGCGACGACACCCCGGTCCCGTTCGAGCCGCTCGACGACGTCGCCGGGGACCGCGACCAGATCGTCACCGGGGGGTTCGGCGCGTTCGGCAACTACGCCGTCATCGGCCACCCCGTCGCCCACTCCCGCTCCCCCGAGCTGCACTCCGCGTGGTTCCGCGCGGCGGGCAAGCCGGGCGCCTACGTCCGCGTCGACATCCCCCCCGAGGCGCTGGTGGAGCGGGCGCCGTCGCTCCCCTTCGAGTTCGCCGGCGTCAACGTCACCATCCCCCACAAGGTCGCCATCCTCGGCTACGTCGACCGCGTCGACCCCACCGCCCAGGAGGCCGGCGCCGCCAACCTGCTGTACCGCGACGAGGACAAGGCGTGGACGGCGGGCAACACCGACGGCGACGGCTACGTCCGCGCCTTCGAGGAGCACTTCGGGGAGGGCGTGTTCGGCAAGGACGTCGCCGTCCTCGGGGCGGGCGGGGCGGCCCGCGCGATCGGCTCCGCGCTGGTCCGCGGCGGGGCGGCGTCCGTCGTCTACGTCAACCGCACCGTGGCCCACGCCCGCGCGCTCGGAGACGCCGCCCCGCTGGTCGACCGGGTCTTCGACGAGCTCGACGTCTCCATCGACCTCGTCGTCAACACCCTCCCCCCCGCCGCCGAGCCCGCCCTGTCGACCCTCGACCTGGGCCCGCTCCCGGACCGCGCCATCGTCACCGACATCAACTACTACGTCGGGACCCCCGTCCTGCTGGACCGGGCGCGCTGGCGATCGCTCGCCACGATGGACGGCCGGGGCATGTTCCTGTGGCAGGCCGCGCTGAGCTTCGAACGCTGGACGGG
>CAYFOA010000008.1:41359-64165 GCA_964344575.1 uncultured Rickettsiales bacterium
GCAGCTGCCGGACCTGGACGTCGGCCGCGACGTGCTGGGGCTCTAGGCAGCTCCCGGCAACAACCACGCCCCCCCGAGCACGGCTTTTTCGAGGCTCCGGAAGATTCCTTTTTCCATGAGCCCGGACCTGGGTGTCCTAGGATCCGCAAGGCGCAGGAGGACCTGTCAATGACGATTCGCATGTTTCTGCTCATGGGCCTCGCCCTCGTCGTCGGGTGTGACGCCGAAGGTGAGCTCGAGGAGCCGTCCCCGTACATCTACGACGAGCCCGACGAGCCCGACGCGACGCTCGAGCCGGAGTCGCTGGCGCTCGCCATCTCCGAGGCGCTGGGGCTCGTCTCGTCCGTCGACGCCGCCCCCTGGTAGGACGGCTACCTGGGGCTCGCGGGGCAGGGCGACGACTCCTGCCCGTTCACGTTCGCGGGCGCGGACGACGACTACGAGGACGGCGTCTACTTCCAGTACTGGCAGGGCGACTGCACGGCGGACACGGGCGTCGAGTTCACGGGCCGCAGCTACCACTACGACTACACCGACGTCGTCGACGAGGAGGGGACGATCCTCAACGGCTTCTACGTCGACTTCTCGGGGGCGGTGGAGAGCGACGACGCGGTGATCAGCGGCGCCGGCGCCATCGCCGACATCCGCTTCGACGCGCCCGGGTACACCGGCTGGCAGCTGATCGTGGAGGGCTCGTTCAGCTCCGACGACGAGGCGCTGGAGGAGACGTGGCTGGAGCCCGGCTCGACGGTCCGGCCGACGCTGGTCCGGATCTCCGTCCTCGTGCCGCCGAACCCCGACGGCCTCCCCGAGGGCGGCCGCATCGCGACGATCGACGGCGGCATCACGGGGCTCGCCGGCGACCTCGACACGGTCTCGGTGAGCGGCCTCTTCATGTACTCGCCGGAGCTGAGTGAGTGCGACGAGCCGGGCGGCTCGGTCTCCGTCCGCGACGCCGACGGCAACTGGTACGACGTCCTCTTCGACGGCCCCGAGGGCTGGGAGGACGAGGACGTCGACCTGATGGCGTGCGACGGCTGCGGCACGACCTGGTTCCGCGGCCAGCAGATCGGCAACACCTGCGTCGACTTCTCGTCGCTCGTCGAGTTCGAGGATCGGCCGTGGTAGCCGCCCGCAACCTCCTCTTGGCGGCGCTCGCGCTGGCCGTCCTCCCCGGCTGCCCCGACGAGGGGCCCGAGCCGATGGACAGCCGCGAGCTGCTGATCCGCGCGAGCCTCGACCTCCGCGGGGTCCGCCCCACGGTGGCCGAGTTCGAGGCGCTCGAGGCCGATCCCGAGTCGATCGACGACGCCGTCTCCGCGATGGTGGACGACGACCGCTTCGGCGAGCGCGTCCGCGCCCTCTTCGCGCCGACGTGGGGCACCCAGGTCGACCTCTACGGCGTCCGCGTCATGGACTACGGCCTCGACGAGGCCCTCGACCCGGCGTTCCAGCGGTCCGTCGGCGAGGAGGCGCTCCGCATGATCAGCCACATCGCCACGGACGACCTCCCCTACACGGAGCTGGTCACCGGCGAGTGGACGATGGCCAACGAGCTCCTCGGCGTCGTCTGGCCGGTGGACTACCCGGCCGGCGAGACGGGCTGGCGGCGCGTCGCCTACACCGACAGCCGGCCCGCCGCGGGCGTCCTCGCGACGAACTCGCTGTGGTGGCGGTACCCGTCCAACGGGGTGAACTACAACCGCGGCCGCGCCAACGCAGTCTCGCGGCTGCTCCTGTGCGAGGACTACCTCGAGCGGCCGGTGTCGTTCCCCCGCGACATCGACCTCACCGACCAGGAGCTGGTGGACGACGCGATCCGGAACAACGCCGGCTGCGTCAACTGCCACGTGAGCCTCGACCCGCTGGCGTCGTACCTGTTCGGGTTCACCTACGCGAACCCGAACAACGCCGACGAGATCACGACGTACCACCCCGAGCGGGAGCAGCGCTGGCAGAACACGACCGGCGTCGCGCCCGCCTTCTACGGCCAGCCGGGGTACACGCTGACGGACCTGGGGCACCAGATCGCGGCCGACAACCGGTTCGCCGAGTGCGCCGTGGAGCGCGTCTACGAGGGCCTCCTCCGCCGGGACGTGACCCTCGAGGACAGGGACGCCCTGACGGAGCACCGCGAGGCGTTCATCGCGTCGGGGCTGAGCCTCAAGGCGCTCTTCCGGTCGGTGCTCGCGGACGACCGCTACCGGGCGGCCACCTCGGAGGACGGCGGCGTCCCCCGCAAGGTCGTGGACGCCGAGCTGTTCGCGTCGCAGCTGGAGGACCTGACCGGCTACCGGTTCACGGTCGGCGGCTACGACATGATGCAGACGGACCTGTTCGGGCTCCGCAGCCTGGCGGGCGGCAGCGACGGCTACAACCTGTCGCCGCTGGCCGACAGCAGCACCCCGACGATGATGCTGAGCCAGGAGCGGGTGGCCCAGGCCGCCGCCTGGTGGGCGGTCGCCGCGGAGGCCGACCTCCCGCCGGTCCAGCGCCGGCTCTTCACGGTCGGCTTCCCGACGGACCCGGACGGCGAGCGGAGCGCCTTCGTGCAGCAGATCCAGGTCCTCCACCACACGCTGTCCGGCACCCGCGTCGAGCGCGACGGCGAAGAAGTCGCCGCCGCGATCGAGCTCTGGTCCGACCTCTTCACCGCCACCCCCGACGCCGAGGCCGCGTGGGCCGGAGTCCTCTCCGTGCTCCTCCGCGACCCCGACTTCGTCCTCTACTAGGAAGGGAGCGACGTCATGACTTCCAAGCCGAACCGACGCACGTTCCTCAAGGGCCTGGGCGCGGGCGCGTGCCTCGCGGGCCTGCCGTTCAGCGGCCGGGTGCTCGCCGAGGCGGCGCCGGGCGACCTCCGCTTCGTCTTCGTCTTCAACCAGGGCGGGTGGGACCCGACGCACGTGTTCGCGCCGCTCTTCGGGAACCCGAACATCGATCTCGAGGCCGACGCGGGGACGACGACGTACGGGAACATCCCGATCGTCGACCACGTCGAGCGCCCGTCGGTGTCCGCGTTCTTCGCGGCGCAGCACGAACGGGCGGTGGTCCTCAACGGGGTCCACGTCCGGAGCCTCAGCCACGAGATCTGCACGGAGCTGATGCTCACGGGGGCCTCGTCGGGGGCGCGGCCGGACTGGGCCTCGCGCCTCGCCGACGCGGACGCGGCCCGGTTCACGCTGCCGCACCTCGTCCTCGGCGGTCCGTCGATGCCCGGCGAGCTCTCCTCGTCGGTGGCGCGGACGGGGCTCGCGGGTCAGCTCGACGGGCTCCTCGACGGGCAGCTCCTCGCGCAGGGCGACCAGTACGCGGGCCGGCCGAACGTGGTGCAGGAGCGGATCCTGGACGCGTACATGGAGCGCCGGTCGGCGGCCCGGGCGGCGGCGAGCCTCCCCGAGACGGACGCGCGGCTGACCGACCGGTACGACGCGAGCCTGCTGAGGGCGGCGTCGCTGAAGGACGCCCGCTTCGACATGGAGTTCGCGCCGGGGGACAGCGCGCTGACGCAGATCGACGCCGCGGTGGACGCGCTGTCGATGGGCATCAGCCGGTGCGTCTCGATCGCCGGTCCGGGGAACTGGGACACGCACACGAACATCCAGCAGCAGTCGACCAACTTCGAGGGGCTCTTCGCCGGCCTGAACCTGCTGATGGCGCGGCTGGAGTCGACGCCGGGGACGCGCGAGCCGACGATGGCGGACGAGACGGTGGTGGTGGTGCTGTCGGAGATGGGCCGGACGCCGAGGCTGAACGCCGCCCAGGGCAAGGATCACTGGCCGCACACGTCGGTGCTGATGGTCGGTCCGCGGCTGGTCGGCGACCGGGTGGTCGGCGGGTTCGACGACCTCTACTACGGCCGCGGGGTGGACCCGGCGACGGCGGAGATCGACGACGACGCGCCGGTGGTGAACACGGAGGTGCTGGGCGCGACGCTGCTCGCGATGGCCGACGTCGAGCCCGACAACAGCCTCGCGGGGGTGGCCCCGATCACCGGGCTGTTCGAATGACGCGGGCCCTGTTCGGGGCGTTCGCGGCGCTCGCGGCGTTCACGGCGCTGGCGCTCCTCGCCGGTTGCGCCGAGGAGCCCGGGACGGCTGAGTTCTGCGCGGACCAGCCGGTGGTGACGTACGACAACTTCGGCGCGGGCTTCCTGGTGGAGAACTGCCAGAGCTGCCACGCGTCGACGGCGCCGGACCGCCAGGAGGCCCCCGAGGACGTCACGTTCGACACGCTGGAGGACGTCCAGGAGCAGATCCCGACGATCCTGATCTTCAGCACCGGCGAAGACCCCGAGATGCCCCCCGAAGGCGGCGTCGACGAGGACGAGCGCCACCTCCTGGAGGTCTGGCTGCGCTGCTGGGAGGCGTGACGCCCGACCTTGTCCGGCCGCGACGGACGCACTACAGTGAAGTGCATGAAGAGCCAGGTCTACAGCTGGCGGCTCACGCCGGATCTGAAGCAGGCGCTCGAGGCCGAGGCGCGGGCGGCGGGCGTCTCTCTGGCGGTGCTGCTCGATCGGATCGCCCGCGAGCACCTGGACCGTCAGCGGCCCGAGGACGGCGACGACGCGGATCTCCAGCGTCGGCTCCATGCCGAGGCGGCGGCGTGCTTCGGGACGGTGGCGGGCGGGGACCCGGGGCGGTCCCGCCGCGTGCGCCAGGGGGTCCGCGACCGGCTGCGCGCGAACCGGCGGCGGCGTGGCTGAGGAGCGTCCGCGGGTCTACGGGCTGGCGGACACGGGCGCGCTGCTGGCCCTCCTCGATCGCGACGACGCGTGGCACGAGGCGAGCGTGGCCGCCTTCGATGGTCTGCGCCTTCCCCTGCTCACGTCGTACGCGGTCCTCACGGAGCTGTTCCACCTCGTCGGCGACCGTCCTCACGAGGTCCGCGCGGCCTGGCGGCTGGTCCGGTCGGGGGCGCTCGTCGTGGCGGCCCTCGGCCCGGACGACCTCGTCGCGCTGGACGGGCTGATGGAGCGGTACGCGGACCGACCGATGGATCTGGCAGACGCGACGCTGGTTCACCTCGCGGCGCGGGAGTCGCTGAGCGTGGTGTTCACGGTCGACCACGACGACTTCGAGACCTACCGCTTCGCCGGCCGGCGGACGTTCACGGTCGTCCCCGCCCGAGACGCCCCGGGAGCGCCGAAGTCGGGCTGACGGTCGACTGAGCCGGCGTTCCGCGCTGGCCGAGCCAGATGACGGTTGTCATTCGGCCGTCTGCGGAGCGGTGGTCCAGTGACGTGGGGAGGCCGCGTGGGGCTGTTCAACGAGCTTGCCGGAGTCGAGCAGCGGGCGTTGGGGTTCCTCCAAGGGGGCCGCCCGCCGTTCGAAGACCTGAACGAGCTCGAACGACTCGTCGTCAGGAATGTCGCCGGCAGGCTGGCGAGAACAGTCTTCCCGCCGTTGACCCAGCTCGAGCTGTTTCTCACCTGGCGCTGCCCGCTGCGCTGCGGGTACTGCTTCGTGGCCGACAAGGACGACGACCGTCGTGATGTTCAGGACATGAGCGACGCCACCGCTCAAGACGCCCTCGACTTCCTCGTTGAGATGTCACGCCACAAGCGGAGACTGTCCGTGCTCTTCTTTGGGGGTGAGCCCCTGGTGAGGTTCGGGACGATTCGGCGAATCGTCGAGAGGGCTGCGTCGCTGGCCGCTGGGTCGGACAAGGAGATCAAGTTCAGCCTGACGACCAACGGGCTCCTGCTCAATGAAGCCAAGCTGCGCTTCCTGCGGGACAACGGAATCCGGTTCCTGTTGAGCATCGACGGGACCGAGGGGTCGCACGATCGGCACCGTCGGCAGCCGAACGGCGTCGGGTCCCACGCCCTGCTGATGGAGCGGCTGCCGCTGTTCAAGCGATACCAACCGTGGCTCGGCACCCGAATGACGGTCCATCCGGAGACCGCGCCGGAACTCGCGGCGGGCGTCCGCCTGCTTGCGGAGGCCGGCATCAACCAGTTCCTCATCGCGCCCTCCGAAGGGGTGGCGTGGACCGACGAGGCCATCGAGTGCTACGGGGACCAGCTCCTGGCCGTGTGCCGGTATGTCGCCGCCGCCCAGGCCGACGGACGTCCGATCAGGTTCTCGCTGCTCGACTCGATGTCGGGGGACTCATCGCCTGAGCACGCCGGCCGGTGGGGATGTCGGGCGGGCCGCCACACCATTGCGGTGACGCCCGACAGAGCGGTCTACCCCTGTTCCAAGCTCGTCGGTACTCGGGGAATCGCTGACGCCTCGCGGCTTGGATCGCTGGACGATGGACTGACCAACGTAGCGTTGAGGTTGGCGCTGAACGACCTCGGCGTGAGCCGGCAGGGCTGTCGGGTCTGCAGCCTCGCCGACCGGTGCACCGGTGGCTGCTACTACAACAACATGCTCGAGACCGGCGACCTCTTCGGCGTCAGTCAGGGATGGGAGTGTCGCTTCGGCGCTCTCCATCGTCGCCTGGAGCGCCGGTGGGCTTCGGGCAACCCAGCAGGAGGACGGCCATGAGCCGGAAGACACCCCCCGACGAATCCAACGCCATCGCTGATCGTGTCTACGAGCAGTTCCTCGCCAGCGCCAACGTCGCCGAGAAGGGTGGGGTCCTCGCTGACGAAGGCTGCAAGTTCACGACCGACGCATACGCATGCACGGAGGCCAAGACGGGCAACGAGTTCAAGTGCCATGGCGTCAAACCGGGAATGACGTTCGGTTGCAACAACACCGAAGCCGGCGCCTCCTTCGACTGCCGCATCTCGGGTGGGTTCCGCTGCAAGTCCGTCACCACGGACGACTTCGAATGCGGGCCCACGAACGCCTTCACCTGCTCGCCGATCTTCGTCTGTGAGGGCAGCTTCGACGATGAGGACTGCGAGGGCACGTTCACCTGCGCCGCGAACGAGTTCTCCTGCGGCAACAACGGCGCCCACTACAACAACTGACCCAGGACCGTCGGCGCGAAGGGGATCAGGCCCGTCGGCGAGGCTGTGGCACGCCGATGGGAGGAGGACGCGGGTGTAGGTTGCGCTGGTGGAGAGGTCCAGCCGCTCGTTCGGCGCCGTGAGGACGCTGTGGGCCGTCGCCTGGCGGAACCTCTGGCGGCATCGGCGCCGGTCGTTGATCACGGCGTTCGCGATGGCGATCGGGGTCGCGCTGTGCATGTCGATGATCGCCTGGACCGACGGCATGTTCGAGGAGGTGTTCCGCGTGATGGTCGAGGAGCAGCTCGGCCACGTGCAGGTCCACCACCCCGACTACCCCCGCACGGGGCTCGTGTTCGACACCCTCCACGACCGCGACGCCCTCCTCGCCTCCATCGACGCGCTGGACGGCACCGCCGCGGCGAGCCCGCGGCTCGACGGCTTCGCCCTGATCGGAGGGCTCCTCCACGGCGCCGGCGGGCGGCTCGTGGGCGTCGACCCCACCCGCCACCGGCAGGTCACCGCCGTCCCCGAGCGGGTGTTCGAAGGCCGCTACCTGGCGGACGCGCCCGCGCGGGAGATCGTCCTCGGCCGCGGCCTCGCGCGGGAGATCGGCGTCGGCCTCGGCGACGAGGTCGTCGCCGTGACCCAGGCCGCCGACGGCTCCACCGGCAACGAGCTGTTCACCGTCGTGGGGCTGTTCCGGACCGGCGACGCCGCCATGGACCGCAGCGGCGCGTTCGTCCACCTCGCCGACGCCGAGGAGCTCCTCGCCCTCCCCGACCAGGCCCACGGCATCACCGTCCTGACCCGGGATCCGGGGGCCGTGGGGGACTACGCGGCGGCCCTCGCGGCGGCGGCGGCGGGCGACGGCGTCGCCGTGCAGCCCTGGTGGGAGGCCTCGCCCCAGACCGCCCAGATGATGGGCATGCGCGACTTCACCGCCTGGTTCCTGCTCGGGATCGTCTTCGCCGTGGCCGCCTTCGGGATCGTCAACACGATGATGATGTCCGTGTACGAGCGGACCGCCGAGATGGGGGTCCTGCGCGCCCTCGGCTGTCGACGGGCCGCCTCGTCCACCTCATCGTGGCGGAGAGTTGCTGCCTCGCCGCCGTCGCCGCCCTCCTCGGGCTGGGGATGGGCGGCCTCCTCGACTGGTACCTCGTGGCCCACGGGCTCGACTTCTCCGAGGCCATGCCCGACGGGTTCTCGTGGGAGGGCGTCACCCTCGACCCGGTGATGAAGGGCTCCGTCGACGCCGCCGGCGTGCTCCTGCCCGTGGCGGCGGTGTTCGTGGTGTCCATGCTGGCGTCGCTGTGGCCGGCCTGGCGGGCCACCCGGCTGCAGCCCGTCGCCGCGATCCGGGAGGGTTGAGCGTGGCGCTGCTCCGGATCGCCTTCCGCAACCTGCGGCGCAACCGTCGTCGCACCTTCCTGACCGTCGCGGCGATCGCGTTCGGCCTGTCGATGATGCTCTGGACGGTCAACTTCCAGGCGGGCAGCTACGCGACGATGATCCGCACGGGCATCAGCTCGAGCGCGGGGCACGTGGTCGTGCAGGCGGACGGCTACCAGGAGGACCAGGAGGTCACGCTGGTGGTCGATCGCGCGAGCGACGTCGCCGCCGCCCTGGAGGCCGCGTTCCCCGACGCGACGGTCGCCCCCCGCATCGCCCTCAACGGCCTGCTGACCTCGACGAGCACGTCGGTCGGGGCCGCCCTGCAGGGGTTCGACCCCGAGGCCGAGGCGCGGGTGCAGACGCTGCCCGACAAGGTCGTCGAGGGGCGCTGGCTGGGCGGCGACGACGACCGCGCGATCCTGATCGGCCGGCCGATGGCGGACGCCCTCGACATGAAGCTCGGCGCCAAGCTCGTGTTCCTCGGCCAGAGCGGCACGGACGAGGTCCACAGCCGGATGTTCCGGGTGCGCGGGATCTACCGGACGGGGAGCGACGCGTTCGACTCGCGGGTCGCCTACACCTCGCTCGGCGCGGCCCGGGAGCTGCTGGAGGGGCGCGACGTGGTGCACCGCGTGACGCTCCACCTGGACGACCCCGCCGCCGCGTTCGCGGCCGCGGACCGCGTCGAGGCGATGCTCGCCCGCCCCGAGCTGGACGTCCGGAACTGGAAGGAGGCGCTCCCCGAGCTGTCGGCGATGATCCAGGTGGACCGCGCCAGCGGCGACGTGATGATGGCGATCATCGGCCTCATCGTCGCCTTCGGGGTGCTCAACACGCTGCTGATGAGCGTCCTGGAGCGGACCCGCGAGTTCGGGGTGATGCTGGCGCTGGGGATGCAGCCGCGCCAGCTGGGGCGGCTGGTGCTCGCCGAGGGGCTGGCGGTGGGGCTGCTGGGGGCGGGGCTGGGGCTGCTCCTCGGCCTCGCGCTGTCGTACCACGCGGTCCACGTCGGCATCGACTACGAGGCGCTGACCGGCACGTCGGGGCTGGAGATGGAGGGGCTGGTGCTCGACAGCGTGCTCCGCGGGGAGTGGGACCCGCGCCGGATGGCGCTCTACTGCGGCGCCGCGGTGCTGTTCTCCGTCGCCGCCGCGGTGTACCCGGCCTGGAGCATCAGCCGGCTTCGGCCGGTCGAGGCCATGCGGCATCGCTGACCGGACCGCGGCGGCGGAGGCCGAGGAGGACCATCAGGGCGAACGGGATCAGACCCATCGGCGACGCCGTGGCGAGGTCTTCGTCGACCGTGTGGACGTTGGAGACGTCCCCCAGATCGGGGGCCGGGGACCAGGTCGGGTCGAGGGTCATCTCCTCGGGGGAGATCACCGTCTTGAAGCGGGTGAGGTAGTCGCCGGTCTGGAGCAGCGGACCGCTCACCGACTTCGCCGACACGCCCAACTCCGCGACCGGCCGCGCCAGCTCCGTGACCCACGCCTGGCCCCCCGCGAGGTCGACCGCGGCGGGGACGAGGGCGTCGTAGTTCGTCTCGCTCCCGCCCTCCTCCGTCCACGAGACGTCCTCGTGGTCGAACGGCAGGTCCACGTAGTTCGCCGGCGCGTACCGCTCGTCCGCGAGCACGTACGCCGTCACCTCCATGTCCGCCACCGCCGCCACCGACGTCAGGATCAGCGGCAGCATCGGGCCGTCCGCGGGGTAGGTGAACTGGAGCGCGTCGATCGGCCCCGAGGGGACGTCCGGCTGCAGCTTCAGCCCGAGGAACGCCATCCCCGCGGTGACGTACGGCGCCATCGCCTGGTTCGCGCTGAACGGGATCTGGTAGCCGTTGAGCTGGAGCCAGTTGAGGAGGTTGACCTCCGACTCCGCCGTGATCAGCTCGATCGCGTAGGGCCCCACGACCGCCTCGCCGACCACCTCGACGCCGCTCGTGTCGGGCCCCCCCCAGACCACGTCGCCGCCCGTCGCGTACATGCCCGGGCCGCATCCCCAGAAGCCGCCGCAGCCGCTGGCCCCCGCCGTGCTGGGGTAGTAGAGACCCGCCGCGTCCGCCTCGTACGACGGCCGGACGAACCGCGGCGCGGTGAGGTCCTCGAGCTCGTCGAAGAGCCCCGCCGGCGCGGTCGTCACCGCGTCCGCGTCCACGCCCGAGGGGACCGGGAGGACCCAGCCGAAGTCCGTCGGCTCCCCCTCGAACTGGATCTCGACGACCGTCGTCACCGTCCCGTCGTCGCCGACCCGGAAGAGGACCCGCTCGGCCGTCTGCACCACCGGGTCGGTGACGGCGTCGCAAAAGAAGCCGCCGCACGCCAGGGCCGGCGCGGGCAGCAGAACGAGGAAGAGGATGAGCTTGAACATGGCGCCAGCCTAGGCCGCAACTGTATCCAGATGAATACTCAGATTCAGAAACCGTATCGACAATAGATACCGTTTGTCGTATTCATCTAGTTGTGCCGAGTGTGTACGACTACCTGGACTTCCGGCGGTTCCTGGAGGACTGGTTCGCGGCGAAGAAGGCGGCGAACCGGCGGTACTCGCATCGCCTGTTCGCGTCGAAGGCGGGGCACAAGAACCCGTCGCTGCTGCTCCTCGTCATTCGGGGGAAGCGGAACCTGACGGGGCCGAACGTCGTCGGCTTCTGCCGGGCGATGGGGCTCCCCCCGGCGGAGGCGCGGTTCTTCGAGCGGCTGGTCCGGCTGGGGCAGGCGAAGACGGCCGAGGAGCAGAACGAGGCGTGGGCGGAGATCGCGGCGTCCCGCCGGTTCCGGGAGGCGCGGCGGCTGGAGGAGCTGGGGTTCGACGTCATCAGCCGGTGGCACTACTCGGCGATCCACGAGCTGGCGCGGCGGGACGACTTCGAGGCCGACCCCGCGTGGGTCGCGAAGACGCTCGTCCCGAAGGTGACGAAGGCGCAGGCGCGGGACGCGCTGGACCGGCTCCGGGAGCTCGGCATGCTCGCGCCCGACGCCAACGGCAAGCTGGTCCCGCGCGACGTCTCCCTGGTCACGCCCCACGAGGTGGCCGGCCTGGCGGCGCGCAACTACCACGACGGGATGCTGGCCCGGGCGCGTGAGTCGATCGCGGCGGTGGACCGGACGCAGCGGCACCTCCTGGGCGTGACCGTCTGCATCCCCGCGTCGCTCGTCCCCACGCTCAAGGCCGAGCTCGACGCCTTCCAGGAGCGCATCCTGGATCTCTGCGACTCGGCGACCGAGGCTCCGGAGCAGGTCTACCAGGCGCACCTCGCGCTGTTCCCCCTGTCCCTGCGCCCCGAGGGAGGCGAAGCGGCATGACGAGACGATGGACATGGACGCTGTCGCTGCTCCTCCTGGGGTGCACCCCGGAGGCGGACGACGAGCGCAACGAGGGCATCGCGGTGGGCAACCCGGGGCTCCTGTCGGTCTCGCTGGCGGTCACCGCGGACGTGGACGTGACCCGGGCGGACCTGGACGTGACGACCCTGGAGTTCGGCGGCTGCGGCGGCTACGGCGCCGAGGTCGGGGGGGCGGCGGACCTCGCCCTCGAACCGGCGGCCTTCGCCATCGACGCGGGACGCTGGTGCGGCGTCCGGCTGAACCTCGGCGCGCCGCTGGTCGTGGAGGCCTCGTGGGGGACGTCGGCGATCGCGCTGACGCTGGACGCGGACGAGATCACGGTGGGGGCGGCGGCGTCGTTCGACGTGGACGAGGAGACGGAGCTGGCGTTCGAGATCGGGATGCCCGAGTGGCTCGACCCGGTGGCCCTGGGGATGACCGACGGCGAGGACCTCGTGGTCGGGCCCGGCGACGACCTCCACGACGAGCTCGTCGCCGCGCTCCACGGCGACTCCGCGCTCTTCGACGACCTCGACGGCAGCGGCGACGTCGGCGGCGACGAGCGCGACGCCGGACCCCTCGCCCTGGGCGACGTCGAGTTCACGATCGAACAGACCGACGCCGAAGGGGCGTACCCCAACAGCGCCGGCTACGCAGGGCAGGCCTGCGCCTGCGCCGCATCGGTCGGCGTGGGCGACGCCGGGGCCGCGGTGCTGCTCCTGCTGCCGCTGTTCGCCGTCAGTCGACGCCGCCGCTGAGGCCGATCCACTCCTGCTCGAGGTCCGCCGGGGTCGTGCCCAGCGCGCGCAGCGAGGCGTCGTCGATGGTCCGCCCTTCGCGGAGCAGGTTGAGCGCCTCGTGCACCCGGTCCTCGCTCCGGGTCGCCACCACGAAGCTGAGGAACCCGCGGAGGACGCGGTCGACGGGCTCGGGGTTGGCGCCGGGGGCGACGTCGAGCTCCGTGGGGAGCCCCGCCCCCTGGACCGCCGCCGGCCACTCGGCCTCGGGCAGCGGCCCGTGGGCCAACCACGACGCGTAGCCGGCGAGCAGCCACGGCGGCGTCGTCGGCCCCCCCGCGCGGTGGACGGCGGCCCGGGCCACGGCGAGCCGCGCCTGCCCCGCCAGCTCGGGGTGGCCGTCGTCGCCGACGCCGCCGGTGGGGAACCGGATCGCGGGGGCGAAGGGGATCTGCGCGCCGCCGAGGTCGCTCTCCCCGAGGATGACGGGCAGCGGCGACGTCCGGTCGATCGGGAGCTTGTCCGTGACCGACAGCGCCGCGGCGTCCAGCGCCCCCACCACCACCGCGGCGATCGCGGGGTCCACGTCACCGGGATCGACGAGGAAGAACGGCGACTCGAGGGTCCCCCCCCCCGCCGCCGGCGCGGCCCCCTCGTCCGGTCCAGCGCCGGCGTCGGGGGTCCCGACGGCCACCGCCGGCGGCCCCTCGCCCGGCTCCCCGGCTTCGGCGGGAGCGACCCCGACCGTCGGTGCGGGGACCGCGGTCGTCGTCGGAGGCGCTCCCCCGGGGGAGGACTCGCCCCCCGGCGCGGGGAGGACCACGAGCGTCGGCTTCTGCAGGACGAGCACGAGGAGGACGAGGACGACGGCGCCGAGGATCGCCGTCGACGCCTGCCACGGCTTCGCCGACGCGGGCGGCCGGATCGGCTTGAGCTTCGTGTACGACCGGCTCCCCGCGTTGAGCGACGAGTCGGCGGGATCGCCGGTCGACTCGTTCCCGCTTCGGGGCCACCGGGGGGCGATGGGGAGGTCCTTGATCTCCAGCGTCTTGGCGGTGTCGTCGTCCGCCGGGACGAGCTCCACGATCGCGCCGAGGTCGTGGAAGTTGACGTGCATCCGCTTGGCCCGGTCGCGGGGGACGCGGAAGGCGGCCCGGAAGGGGAGCGGATCGAGCAGCAGGGCGACGTCCTCGGGGGGCTGGCCCACCGCCTGCCCGATGTACGCGGCGACCTTCTCCCGGGCGTCGCTCTGGTTCCAGTTCACGAGGTCGACGTGGTACGTCTCGGGGAGCTCGCGGAGGCCGTAGGGGCGCTTGCACAGCCGGCACCGCCCCCCCTCGCCGGCGACCGTGTTGAGCTTGTCCATGCCGCACCACTGGATCGTCGCCTCGAGATCGTCCCGGGGGATGCCGGCGGCGATCTTCCGGAGCGCGAGGTGGACGCGGTGGTAGCTCGGCGGCCGCGCCAGGGGGTCCTTCGCCATCATCACCGCGATGAGCTCGGACAGCGGGCGCGGCACGCACGCGTTCAGCTCGTGGAGCAGCGGCACCGGCTCGCTGACGTGCTGCATCATCACGCCGTAGGGCGTCTCGGCGTCGTAGGGGGGGACCCCCAGCAGCGCGTGGGCCATCGTCACGCCCAGCGAGTAGATGTCCGACAGGTGGTCGCCGCCCCGCCCCTGGACCATCTCGGGGGCGATGTAGAACGGGGTCCCCATCATCGCCCCGGCCCGGCTGAGGGTCTTGTCGTTGCCCAGCCGGGCGAGCCCGAAGTCGACGATCTTGAGCCGCCCGTCGCGCGCGATCATCAGGTTGCCGGGCTTGATGTCGCGGTGGATGACGCCCGCCGCCTGCGCGGCCCCGAGCCCCACGCAGGCCTGGGCGAAGAGCGACAGCAGCTGGTCCGTGTTGAAGGTGACGCGGGCCTCGATGATGTCGCCGAACGACCACCCCCGGACCAGCTCCATCGCGTAGAAGCGCTGCCCCTCGTGCGTCCCCGAGTAGTAGATGGTGGCGAGGTTGGGGTGCTCGAGGCGGGCGGCGGCGCGGGCCTCGCGCTCGAACCGCTCCACGAGGTCGGCGCGCTGGACGAGGTTCTCCGAGATCACCTTGACGGCGACCTCCTTGGCGAGCTGCGTGTCGGTCGCGAGGTAGACCTCGGACATCGCCCCCGTGCCGAGGGCCCCCGTGAGCTCGTAGTGCGCCAGGCGCGTGCCGATCAGCGAGTGCCCCATCGTGGCGAAGCCTAGCGCGGAGCGGGCGTCCGGCACCCCGCGAGCTGGATCGGCTCGCCCCGCGCGAGGTGGTAGTCGCGCCCCCCCAGCCGCCCCATGCGGTGCATCGACTTGAGGATGTCCTGCACCATCTCGTAGCGGTTCTGGGTCAGGCCGCGGGGCGAGTGGTAGTAGCCGTGGTAGCGGCGCGGGGACGGCAGCAGCGACGCGAGGAACGCCGCCTCCTCGGGGCGGAGCACGGCGGGCGTCCGGTTGAAGTAGTGGTCGGCGGCCTCGCGCGCGCCGTACAGGCCGGGGCCCCACTCGGCGATGTTGAGGTAGATCTCGAGGATCCGCTCCTTCGGGAGGTCGCTCTCCAGCCGCCACGCGATGACCGCCTCCTTGAGCTTCCGGGCGTACGTCCGCTCCCCCGACAGGAAGAGGTTCTTGGCGAGCTGCTGCGTGATCGTCGAGCCGCCCCGGCCTTCGCCCTCGCGGAGGTTCTCCAGGACCGCCTCCTTCAGCGACGCCTCCTCGAAGCCGGAGTGGACGAAGAAGCCACTGTCCTCCGTCGAGACCACCGCGGCCACGAGGTAGGGGCTGATCTTCGACAGGGGCACGAAGCGGTCGTCGTCGGGGCCGAGGACGCGCGACTCGCCGCCGGGGAAGGGGTGCTCGAAGGGGCCGCGGAGGCGGGCGACCTCGGTGGCGAGCTCCCCCGACGCGAGCAGCAGGCGGCTGAAGTCCGTCTCCCAGTCGAGGTTCCACTCGGACCGGCGGTGGAGCGGGCCGCCGAAGGTGACGGTCAGGTCCGCCGTCCCCTGGATCTCCTCGGCGTACGAGCCCGGCATCAGCTCCTCCGGGAGCGCGCCGAGGAGGCGGCCGAGGGGGACGTGGTCGCCGTCGAGGACCAGCTCGATCTCGGAGCTGTCCCCCAGCGGGCCGAGGCGGGCGTCGAGGTCGCCGCCGATCCCGGCCACCTCCCAGCGCCCCTCGCGCAGCTCCAGCGTCCCCGCGTCCCGATCCGGGGCCAGCGTCCCGCGCCCCCGCAGCGTCGGCAGCGGCAGCCAGTCGCCGCTGACCGCCAGCGCCTGGACGTCGACGTCCCCGAAGCCGACGTCGACCTCCCACACCGGCGCCCCCGCCTCGTCGTCGCCCGGCGCCCACGCCAGCTCGCCGGAGATCGTCCCCGCGCGGACGGCGACGCGCTCCCCTGCCGCCTTGCTCAGCTCCTGCGCGACGGGGACCTCCTCGAGGACCACGCGCGCGCCCTCCAGCCCGTCCGTCGACAGCGTCCCGTCCACGCCCAGCGCGCCGCCCCGGGCCGGCTCGGCGGCGATCGCGATCCCGAGCGCGTCCCCCTGCCGGGTCACCATCGCGTGGACGCCCCCGACGAGCGGCGCGCCGTCCGCCTCGGCGACGACCGCCCGCTCCACCCGGACGGCCCCGTCGGGGGCCAGCCGGTCGCGCAGCGCGGGGACGTGGTCGGCGCCCGCGCCCTGCTCCAGGGCAGTGGTGACCTCGAAGAAGCGGCGCACCTCGCGCTCCAGCCGGTGCGACAGGTCGGCGACCTCGGCGTCCGCGTCGTCGTCCCCCGCCGCGTCCGCCGCCGCCCCGGCGGAGTCGTCGTCGTCCGACGTGCCGGGCGCGGGCGTGGGGTCAGGGACCTCGCGCAGCCGGACCTCCAGGTCGGCGACGACCACCTCCTCGATCGGGGGGAGCCGGCCGCCCAGCGGCGCCGACTCGAAGCGGGCCCGCGCCGTCCCCACGCCGAAGCCCACGACCAGCCCGTCGTCCATCACGCAGCCGACGTCGGTGAGCTGGACCTCCCGCGTCGACAGCACCTTGGCGTCGCCGACGCGGCACTCCCCCCCGAGCCCGTCGGACAGCCGCGCCTCCACCGACGACGCCACCCGCTCCGACCCCCGCTCGATCCACGCGGGCGCGGCGACCGCGGCGATCACGGCGAGGATCGCGACGACGACGACGAGCTTCTTGAGGAGGGAGCGGTTCATGGTGCTCCCGATCAGACTCAGATCAGGTTGGCCATCTTCCCGACGCGCTCGAACACGTCCAGGGCGCGGTCGATCTGGTCGGGGGTGTGGGCGGCCATGAAGGACGTCCGCACGAGCGTGGCGTCGGGGGCGACGGCGGGCGGCACGACGGCGTTCGTGTAGACGCCCTCGTCGAAGAGGGTCCGCCAGAAGGGGAGCATCCGCATCTCGTCACCGACGTAGATCGGCAGCACCGGCGTGGGCGCCGTCCCGACCTTGTAGCCGAGCTCCACCAGGCCGCTCCGCATGCGCGAGACGTTGGCGTGGAGCCGCTGCCGGGGCTCGGGATCGTTCTCCATGATGTCGAGTGCCGCCAGCGCCGCGCCGAGGGACGCGGGCGCGATCGAGGCGGAGTAGATCAGCGATCGGCCGTGGTGCTTGATGTAGTTGATGACGTCCGCGTTCCCCGCGACCACGCCGCCGAGGCTCGCGAAGGACTTGCTGAACGTCCCCGTGATGATGTCGACGTCGTCCTCGACGCCGAAGTGCTCGGCGGTGCCCCGCCCCGTGGGACCCATCGTCCCGAGGCCGTGTGCGTCGTCCACGATCAGCCGGACGCCGTACTTCTTCTTGAGCTCGATCAGCTGCGGCAGGGGGGCGAGGTCCCCCTCCATGCTGAAGACGCCGTCGGTGATGATGGCGGCGCACTTGTCGGGGTTGAGGTTGCCCAGGACCTCGTCGGCGCTCTCCGGGTCGCAGTGGTCGTACCGCTTGATGCGGCAGCGGGCGATCATCACGCCCTCGTAGATCGACGCGTGGTTCTGCTGGTCGAGGACGGCGATGTCGTCGCGCTGGAAGAGGGCGCCGAGCGTGGCGAGGTTGGTCTGGTACCCGGTGGAGACGATCAGCGCCGCCTCCTTGCCGAAGAAGGCGGCGAGCCGCTCTTCGAGCTCCTCGTGGAGCACCAGCGTGCCGTTGAGGAAGCGGGAGCCGGAGCAGGAGCTGCCGAACCGGTCGACCGCGGCCTTCGCGGCCTCCTTGACGCGGGGGTGGAACGTCAGCCCGAGGTAGTTGTTCGACCCGAGCATGAGCCGGGGCTTGCCGTCGATGACGACCTCGGTGCCGTCGGTGTGCTCGCTGATGGGGAGGAAGTAGGGGTAGATCCCCATCGCCTTCACATCGTCGGCGGTCGTGAACTCGGCGCAGCGTTGAAAGAGGTCGGCCATGGGGTCCCTGTTCGAAGGCGCGGAAGGTAACGCGCGCACCCCGGCCGGTCAAGACTGGTAGAAACAGCGCATGCGACGGCTGTTCCTGGTCACCCTGCTCCTCGGTTGCGGTGGCCCCGAGCCCGCCCCCGCGACCCCGTCCGAACCCGTGGTCGAGGCGCCGTCACCCGAATGCGCGGTCACCGGGACCGTGCTCCAGGGCATGGCTCCGCGGCCCGGGACGCGGGTCGATCTCCGGGCCTCGGAGGCCGTCGCGGAGGGGCAGTTCCGGAGCATCGCGACCGCCGCGGGGACGACGGCCGAGGACGGGACCTTCTCCCTGCTCGCGCCGTGCGGGTCGCGCGTCCAGCTCCGGTTCGACGGCTGGATCTGGGCCAACGAGCCGCCGAGCGTCACCGCCGAGCCGGCGGCGGCCCCGCTGGAGATCCACCTCGTCCCCGAGCGGCACGTCCACCTGAAGGTGACGGGCGCGGGGGGCGAGGCGATCGAGGCGACGCTGACGCGGCCGGACGGGTCCACCGAGGCCATCGGTGCGGACGGCGCGGAGGTCGAGGGCGTCTCCTACGGGAAGGTCACGGGGACGCTGTCGGCCCCCGGTCACCCGTCGCGGACGTGGCGCCTGCACCGGAGCGACTCGCTCCACGAGGTCGAGCCCCGGGAGTACGAGGCGACGGTCAGCCTCGCCGGCGACGCCCCGCTGTGGGTGTCCGTCCCCGACCCGCGCGACGTCAGCGGGATCTGGTGTCTCGTCGAGGGCGCCCGGGGGGACCCCTGCAAGCTCCGCGACGGCGCCTGGATCTGCGCGTGCGGCGGCGTCGACCGGGTCGGCGTGGCGACGAAGCTCTGGGACGTCGGCCTCGCGCGCGACGTCTCCGACAAGGACGTCGAGATCGCCGCGTGGCCGGACGCCGTCGAGCAGTGCCTGAGCCTGCCGGGCGCCGAGGGGACCGCCGCCGTCGCCCCCGCGGGCGTCGTCGACCGCCTCCTCCTCGGCAAGACCGGCCCGGCGGGGAAGCTGTGCGGCGCGTTCCCCAAGGGCGAGCCCCTCGAGGTCCGCGCCGGCGACCGCGTCGTCCCGCACACCGCGGACGCGCCGGGCGACGTTCTCCTCGACGGGTAGTCAATTATTGACTATAAGCGCTCCGGCCCTGGAGGAACCATGCCCCGACTCGTCGTCCTGTTCGCCGTCCTGTGCGCCGGCTGCGCCGCCCCCGCCGACACCGTCCCCGAAGGCGCCGAGCCCGCGGTCGAGCCGGCCCCCGAGCCCGAGCCCGAGCCGATCGCCCCGCGGGAGGGGACCTGGCTGGTGGACTCCCGGTCGGTCCTGAAGGACGAGTGCGGCGGCATCCTCGGCGAGGATGTCGCGGCGGCCGAGCAGGAGGACCCCGACACGTTCGAGCTGTGGGGGGACGACGAGGCGTTCACGATCGAGATTACGTTCGACGACGGCGAGTCCTACGAGATCGACTGCGAGCTGGTGAGCGACGACGGCGCCTTCGTCTGCGTCGGCGGGGGCGACCTCTACACGATCGACGACACGATCCTGAGCGTGCACTGGGACGGCGGCGGGGCGCTGGCCGACGACGCCACCCTGACCGCGACCCTCGACGCGACCGCGTCCTGCGAAGGCTCGCTGTGCGGCGTCGCGGAGGCCTACCTCGGCGCGCAGCTCCCCTGCGACGGGACGATCGCGATGGACGCGAGCCTCCTCGAGGAGGCCGGCGGCGCCTGACCGCTACTTCTGGAGGACCTTGACGTGCGGGGTGTCGCCCTCGGCGACGAGCCCGACGACCTCGCGCACCGCGAACGGCTCCTTCTTCGTCTCGCCCGGCATCAGCGGCAGCTCGGGCATCGGGACGTTCGGACCCCAGTAGCCCTGGATCCAGACCACGCACCGCGCCGGCGGCTCCCCGCACAGGGGCGTCAGGCGCTCGGTCAGCCCCACCCCCAGCGCCCCCTGGTCGAGCTCGATGTGGACCGCGTCGGCGGGCGCGTCGGCGTCCGTCATCCCGATCCAGGCGGGACCGACGCTCCACCCGGTCACCTCGACCACCAGCGGCAGCCGCAGCAGGCTCCCCTTCTTGCCCGCCAGCCACGTCGCCAGCTCGGCGGCGGGGGTGATGGCGGGGCCGTCGACGAACACGGGCTCGGTCACTGCTTGCTCCGGGGACTCGGGGGTCGGGGACTTCTCGGTCGGGGCGGGGGTCGCGTCGGCGCCGGTGTCGGCCTCCGTCTCCGCCTCCGCGGGGGTGTTCTCGGGGGACGTGCCCGCGGTCCCGGCGGCGCAGGCGGCCAGCGAGAGGGCGAGCAGGGCGGCGAGGCTCGGGGCCTTCATCAGAACCAGGAGCGGACCCACGCGAGGAACCGCGCCCAGCCGCTGTCCTCGGCGTGCTGCGGATCCTGGACGGAGTCGGGGGCGGGCTCGATCTTGTCCGGGTCGGCCGAGTCGACCTCCTCGGGGAGGACGTAGTCGTACTCCGTCTTGGCGGCGTTGGGGTGGATCCAGATCCAGCGCTTCCGCCCCTCGGGGTACTGGTCGGACGGCGGCAGGGACGTCGTCCCCTCCTTGATCGCCTTCTCCGTCTCCTCCTCCGAGTAGGCGTGCTTGATGTACATCTTCCCCTTGGCGGAGAGCTTCAGCCCGGCGGCGATGAGCGCCTTCACGTCCTTGTCGTCGCCCTTGATCGTGTTCCGGGTCTTCAGCTTCTCGGGGTCCGTGGTGTAGGCGAAGTGGTCCTCGAAGGTGCACGCCGTCGGCGCCGTGGGCCACGGGTCGCAGGCGACGATCTCGCTGCCGTCCTCGTTGTTGAGGTCGCCGATGAGGACGAACGCGTGGTCCATCGTGTGGGCGACGCGGTTGATCGTCTCCCCGCCGGCCGTCGTGCGGAGGAAGTCGAACGCCACCGCCGCGTGCTCGCCGCAGTTCCCGCCCCCGGCGAGGTCGGCCTTGGCGGCGACCATCGCCTCGGGGTAGCGGGCGGCCCACTTCCGGACGCCGGGCTCGATCTCCCAGCACTCGTCGTCGCGCATCGCGGCCATGCGGAAGTAGCTGTTGAAGTTGGTCGCCTTGAGCGCCTCCTTCTGGTTGCCGCCGCCCGCCTTGATGACGCCCTTGGTGTGGTTGATGCCCTTCTTGGCGTGGTTCAGGCGGCGCATCGCCTTGGGCGTGACCTCCTTCTTCGGCTTGTCGAACTGCAGCGCCTCGTCGGGGTGCAGCTGCAGGGAGGACGACGCCGACGCCGCGCGGGGGGAGGCGGCCGCCGCCTGGGCGGAGAACCCGGCGCCCGCGAAGCCCGGAGCCTCGGACATCGGACCCCGCGCGCCGGCGGCGCCGGAGGCGGAGGCGGAGCTGGATCGGGCGGAGCCGGCGGGCCCTCGTCGTGCGCGTGCGGGCATCGTGTGTCCTCCGGGCTGCCGTTCGGGGCAGAAGCGGGGTTCCCCCCGAACCTAACACTGCGGCCGGGCGGTTCCGACGTTCAATTTCCGAGGTCGGCCGCCTCGCCGCCGAGGATGAGGTACGTCTGCCCTGCCCGCTCGGCGACGACGCTCGACTTGTTCGCGCCCACGAGGACGTCCATGTAGCCGTCGCCGTCGATGTCGCCGCCGACGCTGACCGACTCGCCGACCCAGTGGGGGTACTCGTCGCCGAGCCACGTCGCCAGGGCGACGTCCGCGGGGTTCGCGCCCGCGCCCCAGGTGTCCGGGGGGTCGTTGATGAGGTAGACGCGGCCGCTCCGGGCGAGGGGGTCGTTCAGCCCCGCCGCCTCGGGGCAGCCGACGGCCAGGTCGGTGTCGCCGTCGCCGTCGAAGTCGCCGACCGCGGGCGTGTAGCCGACCGACTCGAGCACCGACGTCCCCTCCAGGGACCAGTCCGCGTCGGCGGGGGTCAGGTCCGCGGGGAGACCGCCGTCGCGCCCCGCGAAGACGTACAGCGCGCCCCGGTCGAAGGGGTCGTCGTCGTTGTGGGGCGCGCCCACGATGAGGTCGCTGTAGCCGTCCCCGTCGAGGTCGCCGCCGGCCAGCCCGAGGCCGGTGTCGGAGTTGCCGGACGCGCCCACGAGGATCGAGGCAGCGCCGCGGGGCCCCTCGTCGGGCTCGAGGAGGATCTCCCCGGACAGGGCGGCGTCGCCGTGGACGACGTAGACGCGCCCGAGCGGCTGCCCGTCGTCGGGGCGGGCCTGGGGCGCGCCGATGGCGAAGTCGTCGACGCCGTCGCCGTTCACGTCCCCGATCCCCGCCAGCGCCGTCCCCGCGACCGACCCGAAGCAGGTGCCGCAGCCGGGGTTGAGGAGGACGTCGGCGGTGGTCGCCGACAACACCGTGACCGGGTCGGAGCGGCCGAAGAAGACGTAGACGCGGCCCTGGTTCGCCGACCACAGGGGGGAGTTGGCGGCGAAGTCCGGGAGGCCGTCGGCGTTGACGTCGCCGAGCGCGGCGAGCCCCGTGCCGAGCTTGCTGTTGTCGGCCTCGGGGAAGACCTCGATGGCGTCGTCGGCGATGGGCGTCATCCCGATCGGCCAGCCCGTGGAGCGGCCCGGGATCACCCACACGCGGCCCGCCTGGGCGTTCCCCTGGGGGTACTGGGGCGCGCTGACGACGAGGTCGTCGACGCCGTCGCCGTTCCAGTCGCCGGGGCCGATGACACCGAAGCCGAGGTCGTCGTTGGCGGTCCCTTCCCACTGGACGTCGGCGTCGGTCAGCGGCGTCTCGGGGCCCCAGGTGGGGTCGGCCTCGCCGAAGAAGAGGAACAGTTGGCCGGGCTCGCTGCCGATCTCCTTGAGGCCGCCGGCGGGGGCGCCGATGGCGAAGTCGTCGAACCCGTCGTCGTTGACGTCCCCCACGATGGCGACCGACTCCCCCGACCAGTCGGACACGCGCGCGGACGCGAACGAGGGGTGGTTGCCGATGGCCGCCCCGGGCAGGGGCGGGGTGGAGTCGTCGTCGTCCCCGGAGGCGTCGTCGTCGTCCGGCCCGGACGCGTCGTCGTCGTCCGGCCCGGTCGCGTC
>CAYFOA010000008.1:64175-78994 GCA_964344575.1 uncultured Rickettsiales bacterium
GCGGTCGTCGTCGTCGGTCGGGCAGCCGGCCAGGGCGAGGCCGAGGAGCAGGGCGAGCGCGGATCGGGGAGCGGGCATGGGGCGCATCTTAGGAGAGCTTGACGAACGTCGCGCATCGGACTAAACAAGTAAACAATTGATTACTATCGGAGTCCGATGACCACCCCGAACCGAGCCTTCAAGACGGCCATCTACGAGCAGCTCGCCCGCGTCGCGAAGGCGATGGCGAGCCCGCGGCGGCTGGAGCTGCTCGACCTCCTCGCGCAGGGGCCGATGACGGTCGACCTGCTCGCCCGCCGCAGCGGCCAGAGCCGGGCCAACACGTCGCAGCACCTCCAGGTCCTCCGCGGCGCGCGCCTCGTCGATGCCACCAAGCAGGGGCTGAACGTGACGTACCGCCTCGCGGGGGACGAGGTCGCCGACCACTACCTCGCGCTGCGCCGCCTCGCGGAGCTCCGGCTGCTCGAGGTCGAGGCCATCACGCACGCGTACCTGGAGGGGCGGGGCCAGCTGGAGCCGGTGGACGCGGACGATCTGCGGGGCCGCGTCCAGCGCGGCGAGGTCACGGTCCTCGACGTCCGCCCCGCCGACGAGTACGCGTCGGGGCACCTCCCCGGCGCCGTGTCGGTCCCCCTCGCCGAGCTGGAGGCGCGGCTCGCGGACCTCCCCCCGGACCGCGCCGTCGTCGCCTACTGCCGCGGCCCCTACTGCGTCCTCAGCGTCGAGGCCGTCGACCTCCTCCGGCGGCACGGCTTCGACGCGGTCCGTCTCGACGACTCCGTCCACGACTGGCGCGCCCGCGGCGGCGAGGTGGCGGCCGGCGGGGAGGCGTCGTGAACCCCGAGCACGAGGCGTGGCTGCTGGGCCACGAGCCGGCGATCCGGCTGAGCCTCTTCCTCGGCGGCCTCGTCCTCCTCGCCGTGATCGAGCGGCTGCTCCCCCGCCGCGCCGCGACGCTCCCCCGGCTGAGGCGCCAGGCGGCGAACCTCGGCCTCGTCGTCGTCAACACGGTCGCGCTCCGGCTCGTCCTCCCCCTCGCCGCGGTCGGCACGGCGCTGGTCGCCGAGGCGCAGGGGTGGGGCCTGTTCGGCGTCCTGGACTGGCCCCGCGCCGTCGAGATCGTGCTCGCCGTGCTGCTCCTCGACTTCGCCATCTACCTCCAGCACGTGATGTTCCACGCGGTCCCGGTGCTGTGGCGGATCCACGCGATGCACCACGCCGACCGGGACTTCGACGTCACCACGGGGCCGCGCTTCCACCCGATCGAGATCCTCCTGTCGATGGCGATCAAGCTGGGCCTCGTGGCCGCCCTCGGCCCCCCCGCCGTCGCCGTGTTGATCTTCGAGGGGCTCCTCGGCGTCCTGCCGCTCTTCAACCACGCCAACCTCCGACTCCCCGCCCGCCTCGACCGCGTCCTCCGGCTGGTCGTGGTGACCCCCGACATGCACCGCGTCCACCACTCCGTGCGGCGCGAGGAGACGAACTCCAACTTCGGCTTCAACGTCCCCTGGTGGGACCGGCTGATGGGGACGTACCGGGCCCAGCCCGCGGACGGCCACGAAGGCATGACGATCGGGCTCCCGGAGCACCAGGCCGGCAGCGTCCAATCGATCCCGTGGATGCTCGCGTTCCCCTTCCGCCACCGGGAGGCGGCGTGACCCGCCGGACCCTCGCCCGCGCCGGCGTCGCCGTCGCGCTCCTCGCCGGCCTCGCGTGGGCGGCCACCCGCCGCGACCTCTTCACCGAGGACGCCGTCCAGGCCCACCTCGAGCTCCTGGGCCCGTGGGCGCCGCTCGCGTTCGTCGGCCTCTACGCGCTCGCCGCGCTGCTCTTCCTCCCCGGATCGGTGCTGACGCTCGCCGGGGGCGCGCTGTTCGGCCCCGTCGCGGGGACGCTGTGGAGCCTGCTCGGCGCGACGATCGGGGCGACGCTGTCGTTCCTCGCCGCCCGCCACGTCGCCGGCGACGCGATCCGCCGCAAGGCGGGCCCCCGCCTCGACGGGCTCCTCCGCGGGGTCGAGCGGGAGGGCTGGCGCTTCGTGGCGCTGGTCCGGCTGGTCCCCCTGTTCCCCTTCAACCTGTCCAACTACGCCCTCGGCCTGACCCGGATCCGCTTCCTCCCCTACGTCCTCGCGACCGGGATCTGCATGCTCCCGGGCGCCGCCGCGTTCGCCTTCGCGGGCCACAGCGGGCGGTCCGCGCTGGGGGGCGAGTCGGGCGCGCTCGGGTGGGCCCTGGCCGCGCTCGGCCTGCTCGCCGTCCTCGCCCTCGTCCCCGGCCTGATCCGGCGGCGCCGCGCGCCCGCGACGATCACGGTCGACCAGCTCCGGGGCCTGCTGGCGGCGGACGTCGCCCCGATCGTCCTCGACGTCCGCTCCCACGAGGAGTTCGACGGCCCCCTCGGCCACGTCCCCACCTCGACTTGCGTCCCCCTCGACCAGCTCGAAGCGCACCTCTCCGACCTGGTCGCCGGCGACCGCCGGATCGTCACCGTCTGCCTCACCGACAAGCGCTCCACCCGAGCCGCCCAGCAGCTCCTCGAGGCCGGCGCCCCCGACGTCGTCGTGCTCGCGGGCGGCATGACGGCGTGGAACCCGGAGACCCCCGCATGACCGACACCCTCCTCATCCTCAACGACGCCCCCTACGGCACGGAGCGGAGCTACAACGGCCTCCGCCTCGCCGGCTCCCTCGCGAAGGAGGACGGACAGCGTGTCCACGTCTTCCTGATGGGGGACGCCGCGACCTGCGCCGCCGCCGGGCAGTCGGTCCCCACCGGCTACTACAACGTCGAGCGCATGCTCCGCGCCGTGCTCCAGCGCGGCGGGGAGGTCCGCGTCTGCGGCACCTGCATGGACGCCCGGGGGATGACCGAGGAGGGGCTCGCCGAGGGGTGTCGGCGGAGCACGCTGGCCGAGCTGACCGAGTGGACCGCAGGGGCCGACAAGGTCCTGGTGTTCTGAGGAGGAGACGATGACCGACCCCACCACCACCCTCGTGCTCGGCGGCGGCGTCGGCGGCCTCGTGACCGCGGTCGACCTCCGCAAGCGGCTCCCCGCGCCTCACCGCGTCGTCCTCGTCGACCGGGAGCCCGACCACGTCTTCCAGCCGTCGCTGTTGTGGCTGATGACCGGCGCGCGGCAGGCGCCGAAGATCGTGCGCCCCCTGGACCGCCTCGCGCGGCGCGGGATCGAGGTGGTGCGCGGCGAGATCGAGGCGATCGACCCGTCCACCCGCACCGTCACGGTCGGCGGCGAGGCGCTGCAGGGCGACCACCTCGTGATCTCCCTCGGCGCCCAGCTCGCCCCCGAGGCCGTCCCCGGGCTCGCCGAGGCGGGCCACGGCTTCTACACGGTGGCCGGCGCCGAGGCCCTCCGCGACGCGCTCGCCGGGTTCCGCTCGGGGCGGCTCGTCGTCCTCACCGCGGCCCCCGCCTACAAGTGCCCCGCGGCGCCCTACGAGGCGGCGATGCTGCTCGAGGCCGACTGCCGCAAGCGGGGCGTCCGCGACGACGTCACGATCGACTTCTTCGCCGCCGAGCCGGGCCCCATGGGCGTCGCCGGGGCCCACATCACGGCCGCCGTCCTCGGGATGATCGAGGCCAAGGGGATCGGCTACCACCCGGGCCGGCAGGTCACCGCCGCCGACCCCGACGCGAAGACGCTGACGTTCGCCGACGGCGCCGTCGAGCCCTTCGACCTGCTCGCCTACGTCCCCCCCCACCGGGCCCCCGACGTGGTCCGCGACGCCGGCCTGGTGGACGACAGCGGCTGGATCCCGGTCGACCGCCACACCCTCGAGACGTCCCACGAGGGCGTCTTCGCGATCGGCGACGTCACCGCCATCCCGCTCTCCCTCGGCAAGCCCCTCCCCATGGCCGGCGTCTTCGCCCACGGCGAGGCCGAGGTCGTCGCCGCCAACATCGCCCACGCCGTCACCGGCGGGGGGGACCCAGCCCGGTTCGCGGGGCACGGCGAGTGCTTCGTCGAGACCGGCGACGGCAAGGCCGGCTTCGGCCGCGGCGACTTCTACGCGGAGCCCGCCCCGAAGGTCACGATGCAGCCCCCGGCGCGGCGCTGGCACGCGAGCAAGGTGCTGTTCGAGAAGCACTGGCTGTGGCGCTGGTTCTGAGCTCCCCGTCGCCGCCGTAATGGCCTGTAAGCGACGCTGAGGAGGCGGACTCCCACCCTGGAGTCATGACTCGCTACGCCCTCGTCGCCCTCGCCGCCTTCTCCCTGACCCTCGCCGGCTGCGAGGAGGTCCAGCAGCTCCTCGACAACGAGATGGCCCAGGCCGAGGCCGCCTACCTGCCCTTCCAGGTGATGGCGACGCTGGGGGTCGGGCTCGAGGTCGCCGAGGACCTGTCGCACGCCGCCGAGGCCATCCTCGCGGGGGCGCCGGTGGGCGAGAACGAGTGCTGGACGGCGGACATCGTCGCCGACAACCAGGCCGGCGGGGGGATCGTGACGTTCGACTTCGCGCACTGCTACCAGCGCTCCGGCTTCGTCCACGTCACGGTCTACCCGTCGCCGACCACCGAGCCGCAGATGTTCGTCGCCGGGCCGACGGACCTCATGTTCGTCGACTACGCCGCCCAGGGCATGCGCCTCAACGGCGGCATCTCGGTCGACGCGCTCGACAACGAGGGGACCGTGACCGCGTCGCTGAAGTCCGAGTACCAGGTCTACGAGGGGCAGCTCGAGGTGACCGGGCCGTGGACGGTGATCAGCCCCGACGAGCTCCGGCTCGACCTCGCCGGGACCTACGCGTCGGCCACCGGCCTCGACTGGACGGTCGCCGCCGCCGGCGTGACGGTCGCCTACGACTGCGCCGGCGCCCTGTCCGGCGAGCTGCGGAGCCGGTTCACCAACGACGCCGGCATGGTCGAGGCCATCGCGGCGTTCGACGGGAGCTGCGACGGGTGCGCGAGCACGACGGTCAACGGCGTCCCCGGCGAGGACGTCTGCGTCCCCGAGTCCGTCGCCCCCTGATTCAGTACGATGGCGCCGTGGCAACGCTGCGCCAGGACGGCATGCGGACCGACGTCGAGCTGGACGCCCGGGTCCTCGTGGGGCGCGCCGCCGAGTGCGGTCTCCGGATCCTGGACCCCGGCGTCTCCGCCCAGCACGCCGAGATCCGGTGGACGCCCACGGGCTGGCTGATCCGCGACCTCGGCAGCACCAACGGCACCACGCTCAACGGGCGCCGCCTCGAGGCGGGCCGGGACGACGCGCTCGCGCCCGGCGACGTCCTCCGCTTCGGCGCCGGCGACGCCCCCTGGAGGGTCACCTCCGACGACCCCCCCGACGCCGAGGACGTCATCCCCGCCACCGCCGTCGGCGACGCCCGCGTCCGCCTCGCCGACGCCGAGCTGGAGTTCCGCGTCAGCCGCGACGAGGAGCACTGCGAGTGCCTCGTCCGCCTCGGCCCCCGGATCGAGTCGCTCGGCGCCCGCGCCCACCACTACACGCTCCTGACGCTCGCCCGCCGCCGCCTCGACGACGCCGGTCGGGACGACGTCGGTCCCGACGAGCAGGGGTGGGTCTACGCCGACGAGCTCGCCCGCATGCTGGGGTTGGAGACCAACGCGGTGAACGTCCACCTCCACCGCGGCCGGCAGCAGCTCGACAAGGTCGGGATCGCCGACCCCGAGGCCCTCGTGGAGCGGCGCAGCGGACCCCAGCTGCGGCTCGGCACGGCCCGTGTGACCGTCCACCGGACGGGCTGATCGTGGCGTCGGTGTTCCTCACCGGCGGCACCGGCCGCCTGGGCCGCCCGCTCGCGGTCCGCCTCGCGCGGGACGGCCATGAGCTGCACCTCCTCGTCCGGAAGGAGTCGCGCCGCGGGGCCCGGGAGTGGCTGGCCGCGCTGCGGACCGAGGAGTCGGCGGTCGCGGGTCGGATCCGGCTCCTCACCGGCGACATCGCCCGGCCCGAGCTCCTCGACGAGCGGGACCGCGCGAGCGTCCTCGCCTCGGCCGACCTCGTCGTCCACGGCGGCGCGGCGGTGGGGCGGGAGGTGGCCCGGGACCTCGCCTGGCTCACCAACGTGCGGGGGACGACCCACGTCCTCGCCCTCGCGGCGGAGCTGCCGGCGCTCCGGCGCTTCGTCCACGTCAGCGACGCGGCGGTGGCGGGGGACGTCTTCGGGCCGTTCGGGGAGCACGAGCTGCTCCGCAACCAGCGGTTCGCCCACCCCTACGGGGAGTCCAAGCTGATCGCGGAGCGGCGGGTGCGGGCCTCGAAGCTGCCGGTGACCATCGTCCGGCCGGGGCGGGTGGTCCCCGTCCCCTGGCTCGTGGACGCGATCGCGGTGCTCGCGGAGGACCCCGCGGCGGAGGGAGCGTGCGTCCACCTCGTCGATCCCGACGACCCCTCGACGCCGGCGGTGTACGACGTCCGGAACGCCGTCCGGCTCCTCCGCCCGCGGGGTCTGGAATACGCCGATTGGCAGGGCGTATAGGAGCCGACGCAACGGTGTTATGCTCCCGCGCGCTTCGCGTGACTGATCAAGGGATTCGGTATGGCTGAAGGTGGCTTCTTCTCGCGGCTCGGCAACCTCTGGAAGGGGTTCCTGTCGCTCTTCGTCGGCAACCTCGAGAAGGACAACCCGGAGGCGGTGTACGAGGCGGCGATCAACGCCCGCAAGGAGCGCTACAAGCAGCTCAAGAAGGCGGTCAGCGGGATCATCGTCCAGCGGAACAAGCTGAGCGCCGAGCTGGAGGAAAAGTCGAACGCGGTCGCCGATCTGGACCTCCAGATCACCGCCGCCGTCGACCAGGAGGAGGACGACGTCGCCCTGGTGCTGCTCCAGCGCAAGGAGGAGCTGACGACCCGCATCACCGAGGTCGAGCGCGAGCTGGCCCGGGCCAAGGAGGAGGCGGAGAACGCGAAGGCGTCGATCGTCACCTTCCAGGCGGAGATCGAGAAGCTGGAGCGCGAGAAGGACGCGATGCTCGCCAAGAAGGAGCACGCCGAGGCCCGCATCCAGATCCAGGAGACGCTGTCGGGGCTGTCGATGGACGCCGACATCAAGGCGCTCGACAACGTCCGCGACCACATCGACCGGCTCCAGGCGGAGGCCGACGTCAGCACCGAGATCGGCGACAGCGATCTCAACGCCAAGCTCGACAAGATCAAGAAGCAGGCCGGTACGGCCAACGCCCGCGCCCAGCTGGAGGCGCTCAAGAAGGCCCGCGACGCCGAGCGCGCGGGGGCCGCCGAGGGCGTGAAGAAGTCCATCTAGAACCCGAAGCTCCAAGACCATGTCCGATTCGCCGCGCTGGGCCCTGATCCTCGGCTGCAGCAGCGGGTTCGGTGCCGCCACGGCCCGAGCCCTCGCTGCTGACGGCTTCCACATCTTCGGGGTCCACCTCGACCGCCGCGCCACCCTCCCCGCCGCCGAGGCGGTCAAGGCCGACATCGAGGCCGAAGGGGTGCGGGCCGTCTTCTTCAACACCAACGCCGCCGACGACAAGCGCCGGGGCCGCGTCATCGACGCGATGGCCGCGCAGCTCGCCGAGGACGGCGGGACGCTCGCCGTCCTGATGCACTCGCTGGCGTTCGGGTCGCTGCTCGAGCTGGTCCGCCCCGAGGGGACCGACGGCGACGTCGTCAGCCCCAAGCAGATGCAGATGACGCAGGACGTGATGGCCAACTCGCTGGTCTGGTGGACGCAGGACGTCGTCCACCGCGGGCTGATGGGCGAGGGGGGCCGGATCTTCGCGATGACGTCGACGGGGTCGAAGCTCGTCAGCCCCAGCTACGGGGTCGTCAGCTCGGCGAAGGCGGCGCTGGAGGCGCACGTCCGGCAGCTGGCCTACGAGCTGCTCCACCGCCGGATCACGGTCAACGCGATCTGTGCGGGCGTGACCGACACGCCGGCGCTCCGGAAGATCCCGGGGAACGACGTGCTCATGCGGAAGTCCCGGGAGAAGTCCCCCATCGACCGCCTCACGCACGTCGAGGACGTCGCCGGTGCCATCGCCGCGTTGACCGACGCGCGCCTCTACTGGATGACGGGCAACAGCCTCGGCATCCACGGCGGCGAGGAGTTCATCGGCTGAGGGGCGGGCGCGCGGCCGCGCTGCAGGTCGGCCTGGGCGCGGCGATCGCGGTCGCGTTCGCGCTCTGGTGCGCCGAGGTCGTCACTTCGATCCGCGCCCAGGAGGCGCAGCGCGAGGTCGCCGAGGACCTGGTCCGGGAGCTCCAGTGGGCGACCCGGACGATCCACACCCACCACCCCGACGAGCCCGTGGTGCTCGAGGCGCTCGACCGGATCGGGCGCGCGTCGGACCGGGCCGGCGAGGAGCCGGTGCTGGCCGACCGCGCGGCGGCGGCGCGGGCGGCGGCGGAGGAACTGCGGGCGAACCTCGAGGTCCCCGCCCGGAACGAGGCCCGGGTCGAGGTGATGCAGACGGCGGACGGGCTGATGCGCGCGATCTGGGTCCGGATCGAGGGGCTCGACGCGGACCGGAACGCGTCGCTGCAGAGCGTCCAGGTGCTCGCGATCTCCGCCATCGGGCTCGCGGCGCTGTCGTTCCTGCTCTTCGTCGGTGTTCGCCAGAAGGGATTCGCGGCGGAGGAGCTCTCGGACCAGCTCGAGGCGGCGCTGACGCAGAGCGAGGCCGACCGCGCCGAGGCGGAGCGGGCGAACGAGGCGAAGACGCAGTTCCTCGCCACCGTCAGCCACGAGATCCGGACGCCCATGACGGTCATCCTCGGGCGCGCCGAGCTCCTCCGGACGACCACCCTGGACGTCGCCCAGACGGGTCACCTCGACGTGATCGACCGCGCCGGCGACCAGCTCCTCCAGCTGATCTCCGATGTCCTCGACCTCAGCCGCATCGAGGCCGGGCGGCTGGAGCTGGAGCCGACCGAGTTCGACCTCGACCAGATGCTGGACGAGACGATCGTCCTCTTCCGCGGCGCCGCCGAGGGGCGGGGGCTGCAGCTGCGGCGGGACGGGGCGCGGGTGGGGACGGTCCGCGGCGACGCCCGGCGGCTGCGGCAGGTGCTCGTCAACCTCGTCGGCAACGCCGTCAAGTTCACGGGGAGCGGCGGCGTCACGGTCCGGGGCGAGCGGGCAGGCCCGAACGTCGTCCTCGAGGTCTCGGACACCGGTCCCGGCATCCCGGCCGGCCAGGAGGAGGCGCTCTTCGAGTCGTTCACCCAGGCCGACAGCACGACCAGCCGCCCCCACGGCGGGGCGGGGCTGGGGCTGGCGATCTGCAGGAAGCTCGTCGAGGCCATGGAGGGGACGATCTCCGCCCGCAACCGCGACCCCCGGGGGGCGGTGTTCCGAGTCGAGGTGCCCTTGCCGGTGGTCCACGAGCCGGCGATCAGCGAGGAGCTGGACGTCGAGATCGATCCTCCCGAGCCGCAGGGGCCGCGGGTCCTGGTGGTCGACGACAACGAGGACACCCGCGAGGTCGTGGGGCTGCTGCTGGAGTCGTTGGGGTGCCGCATCGAGCGGGCCGCCGGCGGGGCCGAGGCCATCGACCGCGCCCACGCCGAGGCGTTCGACCTGATCTTCATGGACTGCGACATGCCCGGCATCGACGGTCTCGCCACGACGTCGTCGCTGAGGAGCGGGGACGGCCCCTCGGCGCGGACCCCCATCGTGGGGCTGTCGGGGTACGCCAGCCACGACGCGAGGGAGCGCGCCCTGGAGGCGGGGATGGACGACTACGTCACCAAGCCGGTCCGCATCGGCGGCCTCAAGGCGGCGCTGGACAGGTGGGCCGGGGCGACGTCCGGCGTGATCGATTTGTAAGGATCGACGCCCTCGCGCCTTGTAAGGAGTGATGTTCACCGAGATCGAACTGGTCAACGCGCGGTGCTTCGAGCGGGCGCGCATCCCCCTCCACCCCCGCGTGACGGTCCTCATCGGCGAGAACGGCTCCGGGAAGTCGACGGTCGCCCAGGCCGTGGCGAGCCTCGCCTGGGGGCCGACCGAAGGGCTCGCGGCGTTCCCCCTCCGGTGGGGTGAGGAGCGGGGCGCGATCCGGCTGATTGCGGGCAGCGAGGCGCGCGCCGCGTGGAGCAGCGAGGACCGGAAGCGTCTCCGCATGGACCCGCGGCCCTGGGTGCTGGTGTACGGGCGCTACCGCGGCATCGCGCTGGCGCCCGGTGTGGGCGCGGTGGCGGCGTACGACGTGCCCGTCGAGGAGATCTGGCGCAGCGAGGAGTGGGGGCGCCCGCGGAGGCGGCGGGACCTGGAGGGAGACCGGTCGACCACGATCGTCCGGCCCGACGAGGACCTGCTCGCGGCGCGGACGGACCTCCTCGTGGAGATCGAGGCGAACGCCGCGGCCGTCCCGCGGTTGGGGAGGACGTGGGAGCGGCTGGCGGAGTGGCTCATGGGGCTGGACGAGGGGCTGCAGGAGGTCCGCGTCGATGACCGCGGGGGACGGGAGGAGCTGGTCATCGTCCGCCGCGGGCAGGCGCTGACGCTGGACGAGATCGCGGACGGCTACAAGTCCGTGCTGTCGGTGGTGTTCGACCTCCTCGCGCGGTTCGCGTACGCCGACGCGGGCGACGACCCGCTCGCCACGGAGGGGTTCGTGGTGATCGACGAGGTCGACCTGCACCTGCACCCCCGGTGGCAGCGGGCGGTGGTGAGCCAGCTCGCGGATCTGTTCCCCAACGTCCAGTTCCTCCTCACGACCCACAGCCCCGTCGTGGTGCAGGGAGCGATCGACGAGGGCTTCGGCGTGGTCCTGCTGTCGGACGAAGGGGAGCGGGTCCGCCCCCTGGACGACGCGGCCCGCGAAGAGCTCCGGAACGTGGAGCTCGGGGCGGTGGTGGTCAACGAGGGGACGTTCGGCGTGCGGTCGCGCTACTCGCCGGCGATCGAGGAGAAGGAGAGGGAGGTCGAGGCGCTGCGGCGGAAGGTGCAGCGGGACGAGGCGACGGACGCGGAGCGCGGCCGGCTCGTCGATCTGCTCGACGAGCTCCAGCAGCTCCTCGCCCGCGACGAGCGACTGCGTGGGCGGGAGGTGCTGCTCTCCGAGCTGGCGGCGACGCAGGTGGCGCTGCTGAAGAAGCTGGAGGCGGCGTCGTGATCCCTCTCGATCGGGGCGGCTGGACCCAGACGAACCAGTGGAACACCTCGGTCCAGACGGCGATCGACAGCGGCGTCGGCGACCACGCGATCTTCGTCGCGGAGTCGGCGGTCTACGAGCAGCTGCCGCTCGCCCAGCGCAAGACGACGTCCTACAAGGCCCACCCCAACAACGGGCTCCCGGTCGACGGCAACGGCAAGTCGAAGTGGCCGCCGAAGTGGCGGGACTGGAAGTCGGTCAAGAAGAAGCTGCTGGCGATCTCGAACAACAAGTGCTCGTACTGCGAGAGCGGCGCGGGCGCGGACCAGCACGGGCAGGTGGAGCACTGGAAGCCGAAGTCGCTGTTCCCGACGGGGGCGTACGACTGGGGCAACTACCTGTACAGCTGCGAGCTGTGCAACCACACGAAGACCAACCGGTGGCCGGACAACGGCAGCTACGTCCGGCCCGACGTGCCGGGGTTCGACCCGGCGGTGTTCGCGTTCGGGGACGACGGCTCGATGATCAGCGCGGACGCCGACGCGAAGGCGACGATCGATGACTTCGGAATGGATCGACAGGGCTTGCGGGACCTCCGTGAGGTGGCGATCGAGGCGAAGCTCAAGCCGCTCAGACTCGCGGTCCAAGCTGGTGTGGCGGCCGCTCAGGTGCGGATCATTGCGGCGGGGACGATTGACGTTTCGGTCGAGCCGTATAGCCGCGCGGCGGGCGAGGCGGTTAGGAGGTGGTGGGGGGCTCAGTTTCCTGGGGAGCCTGTGCTGTGATTCCGAGATGCTCGCGGATCTCAGGATCAGCGAGCAGCCACCTAACGCCGGGGAGCGCTGCTCGCTCCTCAAGCGATTCAACTGCTGCTGGGTCGGGATCGAGGCTGAGAATCGCCTGTCGAACGATCGGCTTGTCGAGGAGATGCGCGCCAATGAGCTCCCCGATCGCGGCGCTGACAGAGCCACCGACGACCGCGTTCAACGGACCTGTGGGGATCATGTTCGCACCCAACGAGTGGGGGTCAGTTGGGTCGTACGGGAGCATCGAGTCATCGACGAGCAAGGCGACCACCTCCCGGAGGCCGAGCGCGTAGCCGCATGCAACCACGCCGGCTGCGCTTCGGGCGCGCATGAGCGGCACGGGACTGTTCAGACCTGGCATGAGCAAGGGCCCAGCCAACTGGCCGATCTCGGCCAATTCGCTCCATCGCAGCGGGTCGGTTGGAGGGACGAGACGAGCCACTGAGCGTTGGACGCGCTCTCTCACGGACCTTGGCACTGCGATAGCCTCGTGAACGGCTCGTGCTGCGAGCATGGCATCGGTTGTTAGACCCCGTTCGAGCAGTGTCTCCACGATGGACACGACGGGTCCATTCGGGAGCCCCGCCGCTAGCAGGATGGTCTCGTGCCACTCGGGGTCGTCCCGGTGCTCCAGCAACCGATCCGGGTCACCGATCCGGACGATCTCGTGGGCCGCCAGGTACTCCTGGTACGTCAGGTGCGAGAACGCGAACCTGGTTGGCGCGACCTCGACCAGGAGGCCGCTGCGGTCGCGGATCTCCGCCAGAATCGCGCCCGCGTCCTTCGGATCGCCACCCACGTCCTCGAGCCGCACCGAGAAGCACTCGGCGACGCGATCCTCCGGCCACTCGGCCTCGCCGGCCTCGAGCATCCGGAGCGCGAGATCGCCGAGGAGCACCTTCTTCTGCGCCGCGTCCAGGGTACCGATGCGGGCGCCCTCTCCGAACTTGGCTGCGTCCCACTCGTAGAGCAGGACGTTCGTCGCCGCCTCGTACAGGGCCGCCCGCCGCTCCGGGATCCGCCGCCCCAGGAAGCGATGGACCACGCACAGCACCGACGCCAGGAGCGGTGACTTGGCGAGGTCGGCGACCGCCGGGCTCTTGCGGAGCCGTGCTTTGAGGTCGTCAGCCGTCTTGCGCCCGCGCCGCTCCGCGGTCGCCCCCGCCTGCCCGGTCGCGGTCTTGATCTCGGCCGCCCGGCACCACCGCTCGATGAACTCGTCGACCTCGGGCCGGGTCAGCGCCGTCAGCTCCATCGGCTCCAGCGACTCGGGCACCTCCAGGCCTCGCAGCCCCGCAGGCCGCGAGCTGATGACGCACGGCAGGTCCGGGAACTGCGCTAGGAGCGCGCCCAGCTCCTCCATGAGCCGTGGGGGCTCGCGCGCCTCGTCGACGCCGTCCAGCAGGAGCGCCGCCCGGCCGTCGGCGATCGCCTCCGTGAGCAGGTCCTCGGCAGCCCCGTTGGCCGCCGCGATGGACTCCACCGTCAGGGGCGCCTCCAACGACCGGGCCGCCACGAGGAAGGGCAGCCGCCGCTCGTCGGGCCGGGTCGCCAGGTACCGGAGCAGCGTCGTCTTGCCGCTCCCCGGACCGCCGCGGACGCACGCCCTCGGCCCCTGCTCGAGCAGCTCGTCCACCGGCAGCTCGACGGCCCGTGTCAGCACCGCGTCACCCAGCGTCTCCTCGACCATGCGCTCCGTCCTGAGCCGTTGCGGCAGGTACAGGACGTCCAGGTCCATGAACACCCGGGCCTGGACCTGCAGGCCGAACAGCTCGACGTAGCCGTACCGCTCCCGCAGCCGCTGCCGGTGCTGCGTCTCTGGATCGACCGCGCCGAACTCCAGCTCCAGCGCGTCGACCTCCTCGAAGCCCCCGTCGAAGCCGGCCTCGTACCAGCGCTGCACGAGGTCGGCGAGGCGGGACTTCACCGTCTCCGGGACGGTCGGCTCGCCGCGGAGGAGCAGGACGTCGACCAGGTGCTCGCGGGCGCGCCGCTCCCGCCCCGCCCACACGCGCGTCGGGACCGAGGATCCGGTCTGCTCGCGGGGGAGCGCCTCGAACAGGGGGCCCACCACGCCTTCGAGCGCCTCGATGAGGGCTGGATCCTCGGGGGGCGCGGTCACGCGATGATTCTAGGGGACCCGCTCAGCCGTCGTACTTCGTCCCGGCCAGGTTGGCGGGGTCCGTCAGCACCTCGACCCCGTCCTCGGTCACGAGGATCGTGTGCTCGAACTGGGCGCTCAGCTGCCCGTCGCGGGTCCTCACGGTCCAGCCGTCCTTCATCAGGCGGGTGTGCTTCGTGCCGACGTTGATCATCGGCTCGATCGTGAACGTCATGCCCGGGCGCATGCGGGGGTTGGGGCCGCGGCTGCGGTAGTGGGCGACCTGGGGCTCGGTGTGGAAGATCCGGCCGATGCCGTGGCCGCAGTAGTCCTCCACCACCGACAGCCCCTCGCCGTGGGCGAAGTCCTCGATCGCCGCGCCGATGTCGCGGATGCGGCCGCCGGGGCGGACCGCCGCGATGCCCAGCTGGAGCGCCTCGCGGCTGACCTCGGTGACGTGCTTCGCCCGGTCGCTCACGTCGCCCACGAAGAAGGTCGCCGAGGTGTCCCCGTGGAACCCGCCGAGGATCGGGGTGACGTCGATGTTGACGATGTCGCCGCTGCGGAGGACCTCCTTGTTCGACGGGATGCCGTGGCAGACGACGTCGTTGATCGAGGTGCAGATCGACTTCGGGAAGCCGCGGTAGTTCAGCGGAGCGGGCACCGCGCCGTGGTCCAGCTGGAACTCGTGGGAGATCTGGTTGAGCTTGCCGGTGCTGATCCCGGGCCGGACGTGGGCGCCGATCATCTTGAGCGTGGCCGCCGCCAGCAGACCCGCCTCGCGCATCTGCTCGATCTCGGCCGCGCTCTTGATCTCGATGCCCATCGGAGGAACCTAGCCTCGGGATCCGCCGCCGCCACCGCGCCGGC
>CAYFOA010000009.1:0-78431 GCA_964344575.1 uncultured Rickettsiales bacterium
ACACCGACGACGACGGGCTCACCGACGGAGACGAGGTCGATGTCCACGACACCGATCCCAACGACGAGGACACCGACGACGACGGGCTCACCGACGGAGACGAGGTCGATGTCCACGACACCGATCCCAACGACGAGGACACCGACGACGACGGGCTCACCGACGGAGACGAGGTCGATGTCCACGACACCGATCCCAACGACGAGGACACCGACGACGACGGGCTCACCGACGGAGACGAGGTCGATGTCCACGACACCGATCCCAACGACGAGGACACCGACGACGACGGGCTCACCGACGGAGACGAGGTCGATGTCCACGACACCGACCCGCTGTCACCCGACACCGACGACGACGGGATGGACGACGCGACTGAGGCCGACGTGGGCGCCGACCCCAACGACCCCGACACCGACGGCGACGGCATCCTCGACGGTGACGACGGCCTCGGCGACGACGACGACGACGGCATCATCAACGTCCTCGACCCGACCGACGACCGCGAGGACGAGCTCGGCGACGACGACGACGACGACTCGGCCGGCGAGGAGCTGCCCGACTGCGGCTGCGAGGAGTCGATCGCCGGCGGCGACGGCGCAACGGGCGCGGTGCTCCTCGTCCTCCTGGCCGCCGTTCGGCGTGTGCGACGTCGCCTCTGACTGAGAGGGCGCGGCCGGCGGACACCGAACTGGAGAACATCGCCGATGTGGGCGGGTTCGGTGCCCTTGGACGTAACCCAACTGGAGAACATCGCCGATGTGGACGAGTTCGGTGCCCTTTGACGTAACCCAACTGGAGAACATCGCCGATGTGGGCGAGTTCAGTCGTCCCGACCCGCCTACTTCCCGATGCAGAACCGCCCGAAGAGGGCGTCGAGCACGGCCTTGTCGGACCATCCGCCGACCAGCTCCTCGAGCGCGCGGCCGGCGGAGCGCACCGACACCGCGGCGAGGACCGGCTCGTCCAGGCCGACGTCTGCAGCGGCGCGCAACGCCGAGGCGGCTGCGGCGACGGCGGCGTGCTGGCGGGCGGTGTGGAGCAGCAGCCCCGACGGCGGCTCGGTCGATGCCACGAACGCCTCCCGCACCCGCTCCGCGCCGGCGTCGGAGCGCCCGTCGACGACCGTCCACCCCGCCCCTTCGAGCCGGTCGATCGCAGCCGCGTCCAGCCCGTCCCGGTGCGTCGCGACGCCCCCCGGAGGCGCCTCCCCGAGCCCACCGACGCGCCCGTCCCGCACCTCGATCACCACGTCCGCCCGCTCCGCCGACGCCGCCGTCCGGGCGACGCCCTCCGCCTCGATCGGATCCGCCGCCGCCCGGCGCCCCGCCGTGTCCTCCAGCCGGACCGTCCGCCCGCCCCAGGTGACCGTCTCGCTGACCACGTCCCGCGTCGTCCCCGGCTGCGGCGACGTGATCGCCCGGTCGTGGCCGAGGAGCGCGTTGAAGAGCGTCGACTTGCCCGCGTTGACCGGCCCCGCGAGCACCACCCGCAGCCCCCGCGTCAGCGCCCGCCCCGCGTCGAACGTCGCCGCCAGCGACTCCAGCGACGCCGCCACCTCCCCGATCCGCGCCAGGTCCGGGGCCACGTCCGCGTCGTCCACGTCCTCGGGGAAGTCGACCAGCGCCTCCAGCGCCGACGCCACCTCCAGCAGCTCCGACCGGATCGCCCCCAGCCGCGCGCTCAGCTCCCCCCCGAGGTGCCGCCCCACCGCCCGCGCGGCGGCGATGCTATCCGCGGCTATCACCGCCGCCACAGCCTCTGCCTCCACCAGATCGAGCTTCCCGTGGAGCACGGCGCGGCGGGTGAACTCCCCCGGCCCGGCGGCCCGCGCACCCAAATGGATAGCCGCGGCTATCACCGCCTCCACCACCGCCGGCGAGCCGTGCACGTCGAGCTCGACGACGTCGTCTCCGGTGTAGGACGCGGGCCCGACGAAGCGCACCCCGATGCCGCGGTCGATCGCCTCGCCGTCCCGCGGATCGCGGACCGTCACGAGCGTCGCCCGGCGCGGCTCCAGCGCCTCGTCCAGGAGGTCCCCCACGACGGCGTCCACCGCCGCCGCGGGCCCCGACAGGCGCACGGTCCCGATCGCCCCCCGGCCCGGGGGCGTGCTGACGGCCACGATGACGTCGGACAGGAGCGCCTGCGCGCCCCGGAGAATCCGCTCGCTACTCGGCAGCGAAGACCTCGACGTTGCGGTCCCCGCCGCTGCCCACCGACCGGCTGTCGACGCCGTCGATCTCCTTGATCGTCGCGTGCGCGAGGTGCCGCTCGTAGCTGTTCATGTCGCCCAGGACGATGCTCTCCTCGACCCCGTCGAGCACCTTCTGCGCGGCGCTCCGGGTCTGCGCGCGGACCTCGGCGTCCCGCTCGGCGTCCCGCTCGCGGTCCCGCCCGCCCCGGTCGCCCCGGGCGCGCCGCTCGCCGCGGTCCCGGCCCCGGCCGCCCCGGTCACCCCGGTCGCGGTCGCGGCCCCGGCCGCCCCGATCCCGGTCCCGGCCGCGCCCGCGGTCCCGGTCGCGCTCGCCGTCCTCGGGCGACTCCACGTCCAGCTTGAGCTGGACGCCGTCGTTCCCCGCGCGCTTCAGCGCCTCCTCGAGGAGCGCCTGCAGCGCCTTGATGTTCGTCCCCTGGCGGCCGATGAGGAGCCGCGCGTCGTCCTTCGCGACGACCTGCACGTAGACCCGCCCGTCGCCGCCCTTGCGCGCCGACACGGTCCCCTCGCTGCCGAAGCTCGCCAGCGCCTGCTCCATCCACGACTTCGCGTCGTCCACGACCTTCTTCGAGGCCCGCAGCGCGGCGAGGTCCGCCTCCCCCTTGACCCAGGCCTCGAGCTTGACGGTGTGGGCCCCCCGCCGGAAGTGCTCCTTGTCGAAGGTGTAGGCCACCTCCTCGACGGACTGGGCTCCGAGGAGCTGCGCGGCGGTGGCGAGGGTCTCGGCCAGGTTGGCCCCTTCGGCGACGATTCGATCGGTCATCGGACTACTTCTTCGCGTTGTCGTGCTGGCGGTGGATCACCCACTGTTGGGCGATGCTGAGCACGTTGTTGACGAGGATATACACCACCAGTCCGGCGGGCAGCGTGAACATGATGACGCTGAAGAACAGCGGCATGAACTTGATCACCATCTGCTGGGTGGGGTCGGTGGCGGTGTTCGGGTTGAACTTCTGCTGCAGCCACATCGTCAGCCCCAGCACCAGCGGGAAGATCCCCAGCGGGTCCTTGAGCGACAGGTCGCAGAAGTAGAGGAAGGGCGTCTGGTACAGCTCGACGGAGTTCCACAGGACCCGGTACAGCGCGAACCAGATGGGCATCTGGATGAGCATCGGGAGGCAGCCCCCGGCGGGGTTGACCCCGTGCTCCTTCCACAGCCCCATCATCTCCTTGTTCAGCGCTTCGCGGTCGTCCCCGTGCTTCTCCTTGAGCGCGTTGATCTCCGGCTGCAGCGCCTGCATCGCCTTCATCGACTTGAAGGCCTTCTGCGACAGCGGGAACATCAGCAGCTTGATCGCCACCGTCAGGAGGATGATCGAGATGCCCCAGTTGCCGATCAGCGAGTAGATGAACTTCAGGAAGATCAGGATCGGCAGCGCGATGATGCCGAAGAACCCGAAGTCCACCGCCGTGGTCATCCGCAGGTTCGCCTCCTTGAGCCCGTCGAGCTCCTTGGGGCCCGCCCACAGGGTGAAGCTCCAGCTCTCGATCTCCGACGGCGCCAGCGTCATGGGCGCCAGCTGCATCGCCGACGTGAAGCGATCCTCGCCCGGAATCGGCGCGAACGCGACGGTCGCGTCCATCGCCTGCGCGGGCTCGATCCCGACCAGGAAGTAGCGGTCGCCGACCGCCACCCAGTTCGTCTCCCCCGCGAACGTCGTGGTCCCCTTCTTGTCGAGCTTGCCGCGCGGCTGGTGCTCCACGTCCCCGCCGACGTCGGCCCACACCTCGGGCTGCGAGCCGTAGCGGCTCCCCTCGGGGGTGATGACGAAGTCCGCCACGCCAAACGCCGGGGTGATCGCCGCCGTGTCCCGGCCGAGGTTCTTGACCCGGACCTCGTAGCCGATGCGGTAGCCGTCCTCGGGGAGCGTGAAGACCTTGGTGATCTCCAGCGTCCCCCGCCGCTGCTGGAACTCGATCACTCCGCCTTCGTCGCGGACGACGCGGTAGTGCCCGGTGTCCCCCGCGAGGCCCATCGCGTCCACGCCGACCGGGAGCAGCACGCCGTCGGGGTCCTGGACGATGTCTACCGCAACCCGGTCGGGGCAGCTGATGTCCAGCCCCTCCCACTTGAACCCGTTGGTGAACCCGCTGAGCAGCCAGGTCGGCAGCCAGTCGAGCTCGTAGGGCTCGCTGTAGGCGTCGATCGTGAACTGGTTGGGGCCGCCGCCGAAGCTCGACCAGCCGGCGCCGACGCCCGACCAGCTCCGGTCCAGGGTGACGGCGGGGGCCGACGGGATGACGGGCGCGGCCGCGGCCTCGGCGTCCGCCGCCGCGGAGTCGTCGTCATCGGCGGCGGCGGCGGTCGCGACCGACGGCGCGGCGGAGTCGTCGTTGTCGGCGACGGCACCCGCGGTCGGGTCCGCCGGCGGCACCGGAGGCTGCGGCGGCGGCTCGAAGACGAACGTGCTGAAGAACCACAGCACCGCCACCGACAGGATGACGGCGACGAGGACCCGGCGTTCCTGGTCGGGATCGGGCTGCTGGGGGTCCATCAGCTACGCGGCTCCGGCAGCTCGGGGACGGGGTCGTGTCCGCCGGGGTGGAAGGGGTGGCACTTGCAGAGACGCTTTGTCCCCATCCACACCCCGCGGACCGCACCGAAGCGCTGCACGGCCCCCATCATGTAGACGGAACACGTCGGCTCGAACCGGCACGCCGGCGGCAACAGCGGCGACAGGAACCGCTTGTAGCCCCGGAGCATCAGCAACACGAGCCACTTCATCGCGTCCTTTTCCGGTGGTTGAGCCAGCCGATCACCTCGGACAACTCCTCGGTGACGTCGGCCAGTCCCTCGACTTCGCAGGCCTGCGGTCGCGCGATGACCACGAGGTCCCAGGGATCGCTCAGTTCGTGCCGGTTCAGGCGGTACCACTCGCGCAGCAGCCGCTTGACCCGGTTGCGGACGACCGCCCCGCCGACCTTGCGGGAGACGGCCATCCCGAGGCGCCCTTCGTCTTCCTTGGCCGGGGCCCAGGCGACGAGGAACCGGCGGGTGCGGAAGGTCCGCGAACGCCGCCGGTGCTCCCGGTAGTCGCGCGAGCTGCGGATCCGCAGCCGCTTCGGGAACGAACGGGAGCCGGTCAGAGCTACTTCTTGGCGATGGTGACCGCGAGGCGCTTGCGCCCCCTGAGGCGGCGGCGGCGGAGCACCGCGCGGCCGTTCTTGGTGGCCATGCGGATGCGGAACCCGTGGGTGCGCTTCCGCGAGATGTTGGACGGCTGGAACGTACGCTTCATCGGACCTGTCTCCCGATAGGGGGGGCAAAAGGCGCGCAAACGTACGGGCCCGCCCGCGAGGTGTCAACCACCGTTCAGCGTCCGTCGGATCTCCTCACGCGCGCGCGCGACGCACTAATACGCGGCTCCCCCGGGGTCGGTTACACGGACCGATCCGATCGGCGCCGTCGCCCGTAGTGCCGTCGACGCCATGATCGCCCTCCTCGCCACGACGCCGTGGGACACGTTCGCTAGGCTCGCCATCGTGAACCTCCCCGCCGCCACCGAGCCCGTCTCCGACGCCGCCCTCGTCGAGGCGATGGCCCGGGGGGACCAGGGGGCGCTGTCGGAGCTCTACGACCGGTTCTGCTCGCTGATGATGGCGGTCGCCGTCCGCGTGCTCGCCGACCGGGCCGCCGCCGAGGATCTCGTCCACGACGTCTTCCTCGAGGCGTGGCGCGCGTCCGCCGGCTACGACCGGAAGCGGGGCACCGTCAAGACGTGGCTGCTCGTCCGGCTCCGGAGCCGGGCGCTCGACCGCGTCCGCAGCGCCGCCGTCTCCAAGCGGGTGGATCACGGCGACGGCGACGTCCCCGAGCCCGATCGGAGCCGGCGCGCGGACGACCCGAGCCTCGGCCCCGACCGCGCGATCGTCCGCCGGGTCGTCGCCGAGCTCCCCGAGAACCAGCGCGTGGTGCTGGAGCTCGCCTACTTCGAAGGGCTGTCCGGCTCCGAGATCGCCGCCCGCCTGGGCGTGCCCATCGGGACCGTCAAGAGCCGCACCGCCGCGGGGCTGAGCAAGCTCCGCGAGGCGCTGCAGGGGGGTGCGTCATGAGCGACGACCTGCGCGAGTTCCTGCTGCTGGCCGACGCGCTCGAGCCGATCGAGCCGAGCGCGTCGCTGAAGGACCGGCTGCTCCGGTCGGCCGACGCCGCCGACGGCCGCTGGGCGCCCTTCCTCGACCGGGTCGCCGAGCTGTTCGACATCGCCGCCGCGACCGCCCGCGAGTACCTCTCCCGGATCGCCGACCCGGCCCACTGGGAGGCGGCCATCGCCGAGGGGATCGCGCTCGTCCACCTCGAAGGCGGCCCCCGCACGGCCACCGCCGACGTCGGCTTCACCCGGGTCGCGGCCGGCGCCACCTTCCCCGTCCACACCCACGCCGGGGGCGAGCAGACGCTGGTCCTCCAGGGGAGCTACCGGGACAGCGACGGCACCCTCGTGCAGCCCGGGGATCTCGTCACGATGCCGGGCGGGTCGACCCACTCGTTCGAGGTCCTCCCCGGGGAGGATCTCGTCTTCGCGGTGGTCGTCCGCGGGGTCTCCTTCGAAGACCCAAGCATCGTCACCCCCGACTGACGAACGCTGTACGTCGGCCCTCCGATCGGTTTTCGATCGCAGAGCACCCCGCGACCCGATCGTCCTTCGATCGGTAAGGGTACATTTGCCCGGATCCCCCCCTACCGGGACTCGGCGCAGCCGGACCTCCAAACCCCCGGATTCCCGTCCCTTCGCGGGGGGGATTCGGCGGTCTTTACCACGCCCGAAAAAAGCGGCGAATTGCCCTGTCTCGGGCGTTTACAAGGCCGACGGATCTTCGTTACTACTCAGGGACCGGGACGCACCGAGGGGGTTGGCCTGGCCCTCCGGAACAACCGAGAAGAAAGTGATTATGACGGCGCTGCTTCGCTCCGACTGGGACGAGGTCTGTGCGCGTGTGCGTCGGGAGGAGGACCCCTTCTTCCACGACCCGTGGCTGGACCGGATCGCGTTCGTGACCGCCGACGACGACAACGTCGTCCTGGCCACGCCGAACCGGCTCTACTTGGAGTTCATCAAGGAGAACCTCGACCCCATCCTGGCCCGCTACCTGCGGGACATGACGCACCGGGAGTGGAGGATCGCCTACGAGCTCAACGAGGATCTCGGGCCGGAGAACGGGGGGGGCCCGCCGGTCGCCCCCGAGGACTCCCCCGAGCCCGCGCAGGACACAGTCTCCCATTACGCCTTCCGCCTGAACCCGACGCAGACCTTCGCGTCGTTCATCGTGGGCAGCGGGAACAGCTTCGCCTCGGCCGCCTGCCAGGCGGTCGGCGACGAGCCCGCGAAGAACTACAACCCCCTGTTCATCTTCGGCGGCGTGGGGCTGGGCAAGACCCACCTCCTCAACGCCATCGGCAACCGGATGATCGAGCGCGACCGCAGCGCTCGCATCGTCTACCTGTCGGCCGAGGACTTCACGAACGAGATGATCAACGCGCTGCGCTTCAAGCGGATGGAGGAGTTCCGCGAGAAGTACCGCCGGCGCTGCGACGCCCTCCTCGTGGACGACATCCAGTTCCTCGCCGGGCGCGAGCGGACGCAGGAGGAGTTCTTCCACACCTTCAACGCCCTGCACGGCTCCGGCCGGCAGATCGTGGTCACCGCCGATCGGTACCCGAAGGACATCAAGGGGCTCGAAGAGCGGCTGAGATCGCGCTTCGACTGGGGCCTCGTGGCGGACGTCCAGCCGCCGGACACCGAGACCAAGGTGGCGATCCTGAGGAAGAAGGCGGACGACGAGGGGATCGAGCTCCCGCAGGACGTGGCGTTCTTCATCGCCCGGTACGCGACGAGCAACATCCGCGGCCTCGAGGGCGCGCTCAAGCGGCTGCTCGCGATGTCGAGCCTCCAGGCGGCGCCGATCACGCTGGAGTTCACCCGTCGCTGCCTCGAGGGGTACCTCCAGGTCGAGGAGCCGACCGCCTCGTGCGAATCGATCACGAACGGGGTGGCGAAGTTCTTCAACGTCAAGGTCCCCGACATGAAGGGGCCGCGGCGGACGAAGCAGCTGGTCATGCCTCGGCAGATCGCGATGTACCTGGCCCGGAAGCACACCGGCCTGTCGCTGCCCGAAATCGGCAAGCGGTTCGGCGGACGCGACCACACCACGGTCCTGCACGCGGTCCGCAAGGTGAAGCGGCAGCTGGGGGAGGATCCGGCCTACCGGAACAAGGTCACGCTCGTGGCTCGCTCCATCGGCCTCGCCATCGAACTCTGATCAGCCCTTCCTTCGGCGTTTTTTTGCTTGTCGCGCGCTGTGGAAATCTCGGTGGAACAGCTGTTGAAGCGGCCGGGGACAGCGTGTTAGAAACCAGCCCGCTGTTGGCCGAACCCGGGATGTCCACGGATCTTCCACCGCGTTTTCCCACGATCGACCCACAGGAACTTTCGTAGCAATTCCGGGAACCTGAGCCACCAACCCACAGGATCGGGCCCCCTCTACTACTACGAGAACAAGAAGAAGGATCCAGATCCTCTTCGTCATAGGAACGGGACGCATGGAATTCACCATCGCCAAGGACGAGCTCATCCGGGCGCTCAGCCGGGTGCAGGGGATCGTCGAGAAGCGCTCGACCAACCCGATCATCGCCAACGTCCTCCTCGAGGTCGGCGACGACGGCATGCGGGTGGCCGCGACGGACACCGAGGTCAGCTTCGTGGGCCGGTACGCGTGTGAGGCGACCCGCCCCGGCCGGCTCACCCTGGGCGCCCGGCAGCTGTACGAGATCGCCCGGCTCGTCCCCACGGACGTCGTCTCCTTCGTGCTCCCCGAGGGCAGCCTCCAGATGGAGATCAAGTCCGGGAAGTCCTTCTTCAAGATCCTCGGCCTGGCCGCGGACGAGTTCCCCGCCATCCCCGAGCCCGGCGACGAGGCCGGCGTCCTGCTCACCGACGACGCGCTCCGCGAGCTCATCGACAAGACGCTCTTCGCCATCAGCAGCGACGACACGCGGACCGGCCTGAACGGCGCGCACGTGGAGACGCGCGAGGTCGGCGGCACGACGATGATGCGGTTCGTCGCGACGGACGGTCACCGCCTCAGCCTGTGCGGGCGCGGCTTCACCGGTTCCTTCGGCGACGGCCGCAGCCTGCTCCTCCCCAAGAAGGGCCTCAGCGAGCTCCGCAAGCTCCTCGAGGACGGCGAGGGCGACTGGACGGCTACGTTCACGGACACGCAGGCGAGCTTCCGCCGCGGGTCGATCTGCTTCTCGATGCGTCTGCTCGAGGGGGACTTCCCCGACTACGCGCAGGTCGTCCCGGGCAGCTGGCAGCGCCGCGTGATGGTCCAGCGGGACGCGATGATCGCGGCGCTCCGTCGCGTCTCCATCCTCGCCTCGGAGAAGTCGCACCCCGTCCGCTTCGCCATCGCCGGCGGGCAGGTGACGGTGACCGCGCGGCAGCCCGAGGCGGGCGAGGCCCACGAGGAGCTCGAGGCCCAGGTCGAGGGGACCGACCTCGAGATCGGCTTCAACGCGCGGTACTTCCGCGAGGCGCTGTCGGCGCTCACCACCGACGTCGTCATGGTCGAGATCGGCGACAGCCTCAGCCCCTGCCTCATCAAGCCGGGCGACGGCGACAGCGACGAGCTGTACGTCATCATGCCGATGCGGCTGGAGTAGCGGCTGCACCTCCAGAGCCTCGAGCTCCGCGACTTCCGCAACTTCGCCACGGCCGAGCTGCAGCTCGTCGACGGCCCCTGCGTCTTCTGGGGCGACAACGGGCAGGGCAAGACCAACCTGCTCGAAGCCGTCTACCTCCTCGGCACCCTGAAGTCGTTCCGCCGCGCCCGCGGCCCCGAGATGATCCGGAAAGGCACGACGTCGGCGCTGATCAAGGGACGCCTGGTCAGCGGTGGGCTCCCCCGCGACTGCACCGTGCAGCTCGGCACGAAGGGGCGCAGCCTCAAGGTCGACGGCAAGTCCCCCCGCGGCCTGCCGGAGTGGTTCGCGCTCATCAAGGCCGTCGCGTTCGTGCCCGCGGACCTCCGCATGGTCGACGGGCCCCCGGACCTGCGGCGCGAGTTCCTCGACCGGGCGGCCTTCACGCTGGACGCCAGCTTCTTGAGCATCGCCCGCGAGTACCGGACCGCCCTGAAGCACAAGAATGCGCTCCTGAGGGACGCCAAGCGGCGGGGACGGTCCGTCGACAGCGCCCTGCTCGAGGTCTGGAACGACCGCCTCGCCCGCGCCGGCGCCCAGGTCGTCCACCGGCGGACCGAGTTCCTCCGGCAGTTCGCCCCGATCTTTCGCGAGGTCCACGAAGGGATCACGAACGCAGCGAAGGGTCGCGCCGAGTTCCGCTACCGGGGCTGCGTGGGGACTGAGGCGCTCTCTGAGGGCCTTTCCGGCATCGAGGCGTCCCTCCACTCCAAGGTTGCCGCTGCGAGCGCACAGGAGGCGAAGAGAGGCTTCTCCGTGGTCGGTCCTCACCGGGACGACTGGGAGTTGCGTGTCGGCGACGAACCGCTCCGGAGCTTCGGCTCCCAGGGTCAGGTCCGGTCCGCGGCGCTGGCCATGCGGATCGGTCAGATGGTCCTCGCCAAGCGCGCCACGGGCGTCTGTCCGCTGTTCCTCCTGGACGACGTGAGCAGCGAGCTCGACCCCCACCGCAACGCCCACCTCATGCGTTTGCTGCTCGATCTGAAGGCCCAGGTGCTCATCACCACGACGCACCGCGACAACCTCCGCCTGGAGCCCGGCACGTACCGCTCCTGGAGGGTGCGCGAAGGGACGCTGTCACGCGATCCGCAGGTGTGCTAGGGTCCCATCGCTTGTCCCATTGATTATCTACACGCGCGCGCTCACGCACGCGAGGAACCAAGCAGCAGATGACCGAGATCCAGGCGACCCCCGCACCGGCGGGCGGCGACTACACCGCTGAGAACATCAAGGTCCTCGAGGGGCTGGAGGCCGTCCGCAAGCGGCCCGGCATGTACATCGGGGACACCCACGAGACCGGCCTGCACCACTGCGTGTACGAGGTGGTGGACAACTCCATCGACGAGGCGCTCGCGGGCCACTGCGACCGGGTCGAGGTGATCATCCACGTCGACGGCAGCGTCAGCGTCGAGGACAACGGCCGCGGCATCCCCACGGGCATGCACCCCACCGAGGGGATCCCGACGGTCCAGGTGGTGCTGACGAAGCTCCACGCCGGCGGCAAGTTCGACAACGAGTCCTACAAGGTCTCCGGCGGCCTCCACGGCGTCGGCGTCTCCGTCGTCAACGCGCTCGCCGAGTCGCTCACGGTCGACGTCTTCCAGGACGGCAAGTACTGGTCCCAGGACTACCGCCGCGGCGACCCCCAGTCGGAGTTCGCCGTCGTCGGCAAGACGATCAAGCGGGGCACGAAGATCACGTTCAAGCCGGACGCCGAGGTCTTCGAGACGACCGACTTCCAGTTCGACATCCTCAGCCAGCGCCTCCGCGAGCTCGCGTTCCTGAACAAGGGCATCACCATCGTCATCCGCGACGAGCGGGACGACCGGAGCCACGAGTTCTTCTACGAGGGCGGGATCGTCAGCTTCGTGCAGCACCTCACCGGCAACAAGCAGCCGCTGCACGACAACGTCGTCTACCTGACGGGGGCCAAGGACGGGATCGAGTGCGAGATCGCGGTCCAGTGGACGACGGCCTACAGCGAGACGTGCTTCACGTTCGCGAACAACATCAACACCCACTTCGGCGGGACGCACCTGTCCGGCTACAAGGCCGCGCTGACGCGGACGATCAACGCCTGGGGGACCTCCGAGGGGCTCTTCAAGAAGCTCAAGGAGAACCTGTCCGGCGACGACATCCGCGAGGGGTCGACCTGCATCATCAGCGTCAAGATCCCCGACCCGCAGTTCGAGGGGCAGACGAAGCAGAAGCTCGGCAACTCCAACGTCAAGGGGATCGTCGAGTCGATCGTCAACGAGCAGCTGACGCACTTCCTCGAGGAGACGCCCGCGGTCGGCAAGGCGATCATCGAGAAGGCGATCGAGGCCAACCGGGCGCGGGAGGCGGCCCGCAAGGCGCGCGACCTGGCGCGGCGGAAGTCGGTCCTCGACGGCGGCGGGCTCCCGGGCAAGCTGGCGGACTGCCAGGAGAAGGACCCGGAGAAGTGCGAGCTCTACCTGGTCGAGGGCGACAGCGCCGGCGGCTCCGCGAAGTCGGCCCGGGACCGCAAGTTCCAGGCGATCCTCCCGCTGCGCGGCAAGATCCTGAACGTCGAGAAGGCCCGCTTCGACCGGATGCTCGGCAACGAGGAGATCGTGACGATGATCACGGCGCTCGGGACGGGGATCGGGCCGGGCGAGTTCGACCTCGAGAGGCTGCGGTACCACCGCGTCATCATCATGACGGACGCCGACGTCGACGGCGCCCACATCCGCACGCTGCTGCTGACCTTCTTCTTCCGCCAGATGCGGGAGCTGGTCGAGCAGGGCCACCTCTACATCGCCCAGCCGCCACTCTACAAGGCGAAGAAGGGCAAGAAGGTGACCTACCTCAAGGACGACGCCGCGCTGACGGACTTCCTCTTCGAGCAGGGGGCGTCGTCGCTGCAGGTGGAGGCCGGGGGGCGGACCGAGCGGATCGAGGCGCCGGAGATCTACGGGTTCCTGGCCGCCATCCGCACCCTCCTGGGGCTGCTCGAGAAGGCGTCGCGGCAGCACGACCTGCGGGTCGTCCACGCGTTCGTGGAGAGCTTCGACGGGGACGTCGAGCGGCTCCACGACGAGGCCCGGATGCAGGAGGTCGCCGAGGCGATGAACGAGCTGCTGCTCGACCTCTACAAGCCCGACGAGCTCCGCCTCACGCGCCTGGAGCTGCAGCACTCCGAGGAGTTCGACGCGTGGGAGATCATCGTCCGCACGCGCGACTCCGGGGTCGACAAGTTCACCCACCTCGGCTGGGACTTCGTGAAGTCCGGCGAGATGAAGGAGCTGCTCCGTCTGCACCACGAGGTGTGCGAGTTCGGCCGCCCGCCGTACACGCTGCACCGCCCCAAGGCAGCCGAGCCGATCACGTTCCGCACCGAGCGCGACCTGTATGCGTTCATCGAGGCGGCCAGCTCCAAGGGCTACGACATCCAGCGCTACAAGGGGCTGGGTGAGATGAACCCCGACCAGCTGTGGGACACGACGATGGACCCGGACGTCAGGACGCTGGTCCAGGTCAAGCTCGACGACTTCACGGAGGCGGAGAACATCTTCTCGATCCTGATGGGGGACGCGGTCGAGCCGCGGCGCGAGTTCATCGAGGAGAACGCCCTGAAGGTCCGGAACCTGGACGTCTGATGGCCGACCACGCAGCCACGAAGATCCTCGGCAGCGGGTTCTACGTCCCGCCCACCGTGGTCACCAACGACGACCTCGCGAAGCGGTTCGACACGTCCGACGAGTGGATCCAGCAGCGCTCCGGCATCCAGGAGCGGCGCTACTCCACCCCCGAGGACACGCCCGCGGCGATGGGCGAGAAGGCGGCGCGGGCGGCGATCGCGGACGCCGGGCTGGAGGTGTCGGACATCGACACCATCCTCGTCGCGAGCCTCTCGCCGGACCACGACTTCCCCGGCACCGCCTGCTTCGTCCAGGAGCGGTTGGGTCTCCCCGGCACCGCCTGCATGGACATCCGGAACCAGTGCACGGGGCTGCTGTACAGCCTCAGCACGGCGGACGCCTTCATCCGCGTGGGGCAGAGCAAGCACGTGCTCGTCATCGGCACCGAGGTCCACTCCACGGGGCTCGACTTCAGCGACGCCGGCCGGGACGTGACGGTGCTCTTCGGCGACGGCGCGGCGGCGATGGTGGTCGGCCCCACGGACGACCCCACGAAGGGCTTCCTCGGCCACTGCCTCCACGCCGACGGCAGCGGCGCCAAGCAGCTCTGGCTCCCCGCCCCGGGCAGCTCGTACTTCCCCCACCGGGCGCCGCCGGCGATGTACGAGGACCGGAGCATGTACCCGCAGATGAACGGCCGCGCGGTCTTCAAGTTCGCCTGCACGAAGCTGCCCGAGGTCATCGGCGAGGTCCCTCCACAAGACCGGCTACTCGCTCGACGACATCGACGTCCTCGTCCCCCACCAGGCGAACATGCGGATCAACGAGATGGTGGCCAAGGCGGTCGGCTTCCCGCAGGACAAGGTCGTCCACAACATCCAGAAGTACGGCAACACGACGGCCGCCTCGATCGGCATCGCGTTCCACGAGGCGAAGGAGGACGGGCGCATCGCGGACGGCTCCCTCGTCATGCTCGCGGCGTTCGGCAGCGGGTTCACCTGGGCGGCCTCGCTGGTCCGGGTCTAGGAAGGGTCGACGTCATCTCCCTCGACATCGCCGACAAGCGCGTCGTCTTCGTCACCGGCAAGGGGGGCACGGGGAAGACCGCCATCTGCGTGGGGCTGGCGCGGACGCTGGCCCGTCGGGGGAGGCGCGTCCTGATCCTGGAGATCGACGCGCCGCGGCCCAACCTGCCGAGCTACTTCGGCGGCAAGTCGACGTACGACCCGCGCGTCCTCGCGCCGCGGATCGAGGGCGCCAACCTCGACTTCGCCAACTGCCTCCGGAGCTACGTGGAGTCCGTCGTCCCGGTGAAGCGCGTCGTCGGCGTCGTGCTGCGGAACAAGGTCGTGAAGATCTTCCTCGGCGCGACCCCCGGCGCCCGGGAGCTGGTGCTCTTGTCGCGCATCTGGGAGCACAGCTTCGACCCCCGGTGGGACCACATCGTCGTGGACCTGCCCGCGTCCGGGCACGCCGTCGCGCTGTTCAAGTGCCCGAGCCTCGCCCAGAAGACGTTCGCCCGCGGCCCGGTGTTCATCCGCGCGGGCGAGGTCAAGGAGCGGTTCAGCGACCCCAAGGTGTGCACGCTGCTCTTCGCGTCGCTCCCCGGGGAGATGCCGATCAACGAGACGATCGAGACCCGCCAGCAGCTGATGGGCCTGGGGCTCCCCCCGCTGGGCGGGTTCCTCCTCAACCGCTACCCCAACGAGCTCTTCACGGCGAAGGACAACGAGCTGCTGGACACCCTCGTCGCCGCGGACGACGCCCCGCCCCAGGTGGCGCGCGCCGCGGAGGCGGCGTGGGTGGTGCGGCGCGAGCAGCGGATCGCGTCGGACGGGCTGGAGCGCCTCAACGAGGAGTTCGGCGAGGACGCGGCGTTCACGCTCCCGGTGGTGCCGGGGACGCACGACCAGGTGGCGGAGTCGTTCTCGCTCGTGTTCGGGGTGTTCGTCGCATGACCGCGCCCGTCCGCCACCAGGGCCTCACCGATCCGCAGAGCGTCCTCCGCGACGTCGTCCGGAACCGCGGCCTCCTCATCGCGGTCGGCAGCGGCGGGGTGGGGAAGACGACGACGGCGGCGGCGATCGGGATCCAGGCGGCGATCGAGGGACGTCGCGTCTGCGTCGTCACCATCGACCCGGCCCGTCGGCTCGCGAACTCGCTCGGCCTGGAGGCGTTGGGGAACGACGAGCGGCAGATCCCCGTCGAGAAGTTCGCCGAGTACGGCATCGAGCCGAAGGGGACGCTGCACGCGATGATGCTCGACACGCGGACGACGTTCGACGAGCTCATCCGGGACGTCTCCCCCGACGAGGAGACCCGCGACCGCATCCTCGACAACCGCGTCTACATGCACCTGTCCGACACGCTGTCGGCGTCGCACGACTACATGGCGTCGGAGAAGCTGTACGACCTCCACCACAGCGGCCGCTACGACCTCGTCGTCCTCGACACGCCGCCGATGAAGAACGCGATCGACTTCCTCGAGGCGTCGGGCCGGCTGTCGCGGTTCCTCGACGACCGGATCGTGGGCTGGTTCCTCAAGCCGCACGAGGGCGAGCGGCGCTTCGGGCTGTCGCTCCTGCAGGCGCCGGGGACGATCGTCTACAAGCTCCTCGGCAACGTCTTCGGGACCGACTTCCTCGACGAGATCGCCGAGTTCTTCCTCGCCTTCAAGGACCTCCTGACGGGCTTCAAGGAGCGCGCCGACGCGGTCTCGGCGCTGCTGCGGGACCCCGCGATCACGAAGTTCGTCATCGTCTGCACGCCGCAGAGCACGTCCATGGAGGAGGCCCGGTTCTTCCACAGCCAGCTCGAGGAGCGGCGGATGCCGGGCGGGTACTTCATCGTCAACCGCGTCGGTCGCTACGGCGACTGCACGCGGGACGAGGCGACGAACCGCTACCTCGACGACGACGACCGCGGCTTCATGCGGCGGACGCTGGACGCGGTCGCCTCGGAGAAGAAGGTCCGGACGTTCATCTCGCGCCTCGAGGCGCACTTCGACCGTTCCGTGGCGATGGCGCGCGACGACGAGCACGCGATCGCGGGGCTGCGGTCCTACGCGGGGAGCCGCGCGCAGGTCGCGACGGTCCCCCGCATGCCGGAAGACATCTACGACTTCGACGGCCTCCTGGCCATCGACCGACACCTCTTCGGAGAGCTGGAGCTGAGTGACGCATGACGACTGATTTCGCCGCGAACGTGGTGAGGACCGACATCGAGGACGAGATGCGGTCCAGCTACCTGGACTACTCGATGTCCGTCATCGTGGGGCGCGCGCTGCCGTCCGCGCGGGATGGGCTGAAGCCCGTGCACCGCCGGATCCTGTACGCGATGTTCCGCGAGGGGCTGCTGCACAACCGGCGCTATTCGAAGTGCGCCGGCGTCGTCGGCGAGGTGCTCAAGAAGTACCACCCGCACGGCGACTCGGCGGTCTACGACGCGCTGGTCCGCATGGCCCAGCCGTGGAACCTCCGCTACACGCTGATCGACGGGCAGGGGAACTTCGGCAACATCGACGGGGACTCGGCCGCCGCCTACCGGTACACCGAGTGCCGGCTCCAGCGCGTCGCCGAGGACCTCCTGTCGGACATCGACAAGGAGACCGTCGACTTCGTCCCCAACTTCGACGGCACCACGCCGGAGCCGACCGTGCTCCCGACGCGGGTCCCGAACCTGCTCGTCAACGGCAGCTCGGGCATCGCGGTCGGCATGGCGACGAACATCCCGCCGCACAACCTCGGCGAGGTCATCGACGGCACGGTCGCGTTGATCGACGAGCCGGAGCTGACGTCCGAGGAGCTCATGGAGCACATCCCCGGGCCGGACTTCCCCACGGGCGGCGTCATCTACGGCAAGGCCGGTCCCTACGAGGCGGCGACGACGGGGCGCGGCCGCATCCGCGTCCGCGGCGTGGCCGAGGTCGAGCAGGACGCCAACGGGGACGACAAGGCGATCGTCATCACCGAGATCCCCTACCAGGTGAACAAGGGGCGGCTGCTCGAGGCGATGAGCAAGCTGGTCCGGGACAAGAAGATCGAGGGCATCCGCGACATCCGCGACGAGTCGGACCGCGACGGGATGCGGATCTACATCGAGCTCAAGCGCGACGCCATCGGCCAGATCGTGCTGAACCACCTCTACAAGCAGACGGCGCTGCAGAGCACCTTCGGCGCGATCAACCTGGCGCTCGTCCACGGCCGGCCGCAGGTGCTGGAGCTGCGCGAGATCCTCCGCGAGTTCATCGCCCACCGGAAGGAGGTCGTGCTCCGCCGCACGCGCTTCGAGCTGAACCAGGCCGAGGCCCGCGAGCACATCGTCGCCGGCTACCTCAAGGCGCTGGACGTCATCGATCAGATCATCGCGATCATCCGCGGCAGCGCGAACACCGAGATCGCGCGCGCCGAGCTGATGGCGCAGTTCGAGTTCACCCACGTCCAGGCGCAAGCCATCCTCGACATGCGGCTGGCCCGGCTGACGGGACTGGAGCGCGAGAAGCTCGAGGCCGAGCACGCCGAGCTCCTGGTCCGCATCGAGGATCTCGGGGAGATCCTCGGCAGCGAGGTCCGGGTGCGCGACCTCATCAAGGGCGAGCTCCTGCAGATCCGCGAGCGCTACGCCGACCCGCGGCGGACGACGATCGTCGAGAGCAGCGCGGACCTGTCGATCGAGGACCTCGTCGCCGACGAGGACGTGGTCGTCACGTTCAGCCACCTCGGCTACGTCAAGCGGACCCCGCTCCGGGAGTACCGCGCCCAGCGGCGCGGCGGGGTCGGCCGGAAGGGGATGAACACGCGCGACGAGGACTTCGTCAAGGACGTGTTCGTCGCCATGACGCACGACAAGCTGATGATGTTCACGACGTACGGGCGGGTCTACCTGCTGCCCGTCTACCACGTCCCCGAGGGTGGGCCGGCGGCGCGCGGGCGCCCCATGGTCAACCTGATCGACCTCGACGAGGGGGAGACCGTGGCGACCGTGGTGACGATGCGCGAGTTCGACGATCGGAGCCTCGTGATCGTCACCGAGCTCGGCCGCATCAAGCGGACCAAGCTCAGTGACTACAAGAACATCCGGGCGACGGGGATCATCGCCTGCAGCCTCCGCGACGACGACCGCGTCCTCGCCGTGCGGCTGCTCGAGGACCCGGACGGGTCGGTCCTGATCTCGACGGCGCTGGGCAAGTCGATCCACTTCAAGGCCGCGCAGGCCCGGGAGATGGGGCGGACCGCGAGCGGCGTCCGCGGCGTGTCCCTGATCGAGGGCGACCGCTGCGTCGGCTTCTCCATCATCGAGCCGGACAAGCCGCTGCTGACGATCACGGAGCGCGGCTACGGCAAGCGGACGGAGATCTCCGAGTACCGGATGCAGAACCGCGGCGGCATCGGCCTGATCGACATCCAGACCGACGACCGGAACGGCAACGTGGTCGGCGCGGTGCAGGTCAACGACGGCGACCAGCTGATGATCGTGACCGACACCGGGAAGATCATCCGGACGCGCGTCGACGAGGTCCGGGTCATCGGCCGGAACACCAAGGGCGTCCGCATGATCCGGCTCGACGAGGACGAGAAGGTCATCGCCTTCAGCCGGATCGACGAGTCGAACGTCGAGGAGGACGACGTCGTGACGGGCGAGACCGAGGCGGTCGAGGGGGAGCTCCCGGCGGCGGACGGCGAGGAGGCGCCGGCCGAGGAGGCGTCGACCGAGGTGGCGTCGACCGAGGAGGCGCCGGCCGAGGAGGCGTCGACCGAGGAGGCCCCGACTGAGGAGTAGCCTCCCGGTCCTCGTCCTCGCCCTCCTGGCGGTCGCGTGCGGCGACCGGCCCGACGACTCGGTGCGCGCGGCGGACGAGCTCTTCGCGGCGGGCCGCTGGGAGGAGGCGGCGGACGCCTACGCGGCGCTCCCCCCGGAGACGGGCCGGTGGCGGGCGTACGGGGCGTGGCGCGCGGCGGTCGTGTTCCGGGACGGGCTGCAGGACATCCCCCGCGCCGAGGAGGCGTTCGGCGCCTGCGCGAAGGCGTGGGGGGACGACGAGTGGGGCTACACCTGCCAGGTCGACCTCGGCGATCTCCTCCGCGACGCGGGCCGCCCCCGCGACGCGATCGGGGCCTACCGCGGCGCGATCGAGATGCGTCCCCGGGGGTCCCACGCCGAGCACTGCCTCCTCGAGTCCGGCCGCGCGTACCTCGTCCTCGGCCAGCCCGAGCAGGCGCGGGTCGAGTGGGACGAGCTGCTGCGCGACTTCCCCGGCTCGCTCCGGGCCCCGGTGGTGGCCTTGGAGATGGCGCGGTCGTTCGATCTCCAGGGCGACCACAAGGGCGCGCTGCGTGCCTGCCGGGACGTTCAGGAGCGCTACGGATCGCACGACGTCGCCGCTTTGGCGGGGTTCGGCGAGGGCGAGGCGCTGGAGCAGCTGGGGCGGCTCGACGAGGCGGAGGCGAAGTTCGTCGCCATCCGCGAGGCCCACCCCAACCCCGAGGCGGTCGACATCAAGCTGGCGTCGGTCAGGGAGCGGCGGGGCCGGAGGCAGCAGGATGAGTCGGCCGTGATGGACCGCGGCGTGCAACTCAACCGCTAGGACGTGCGCGCACGGTGCGCGCCCCCCGCAGCAGGCCCGTCTTGCGCCCCCGGGTGACGCGACGTCCCCTTTCCAACGAGGATCTCCAAGTCGGCACGGACGTTGAAACGTCCTCGAGCCGGCCCCATTCAAGTTTTCGCCCTTCGTGCCGACAAGGAAGTCCGCCGTGAGCGCAGCCCGCAGCAAGGTCACCCAGCCCGGGGCATCCGCCCCCCGCCCGAAGTCCGGCGGCAGCTTCAGCAGCCCCGCCGCGGGCCGATCGTTCGCCGAGGGGCTCGCCCTGCACTCGCCGCGGGCAGGCTCCGATCCCCTCCAGAAGAAGCCCTCCGGGGGCGGCGCCGGGAGCGCGGCGGAGGAGCCGCAGGAGTACACCTGCACCCTCGGCGGCGCCGCGTTCGACGTCACGGTCGACGCCGGCAAGCCCAAGAAGGCGTCGCTGCGCGGGTTCAAGCGGACGTTCGGCGACCTCCGGATCGACAAGCTCAGCGGCACCCTCAGCCAGGGCGACCGCGGCCCCAAGGGGACGGTCCAGGGGACGGCGACGCTGCTCAAGAAGGGGAAGTGCAACGTCTCGGGCCGGTTCCAGGGGAGCCGCCTCGTGCTCGACGTCACCTTCGACGGCGCCCTCACGCTCGCCCGCGGCATGAAGGTCACGAACGCGACGATGCGTGTCGACGGGGAGCTGACGGGGAGCGGCGAGGCGAGCCTGGAGCTGCTCGACGCCACGGGCAGCACCGTCGCGGACGTGCACGTCGGCGCGGGCGGCGTGCTCAGCGCCGAGGCTCGCAACGTGCCCATCGACACGGCCGACGGGGTCGTCGGCGGCGCGGTCGACGTGCTCTACGACAAGCGCTCCGGCATCGAGGTCACCTCGGCGGGCCTCTGGGCGACGACGCCGTGGGGCGCGCGCGCCGAGCTCGAGGATCTCGAGCTGCGGAAGGGCCGGCTGCAGGGCAAGGCCAGGGTCCCGCTGGACGGCATCCCCGGCATGACCTTCGACGGCGACTCCACCGTCGAGCTGATGGTCGGGGCGGGCAGGTGCACGGGCAAGGTCGGGCCGCTGGGCTGGACGAGCACCGTCAACCCGGCGATGTCCGGCGACCTGAAGCTCACCTTCGACAGCAGCAAGGGGGCGTCGGGGCGGGCCGGCGCCACCGTGCAGCACGGCGCGTCGCAGACGAAGCTCGCGTTCGACGACGTCGAGTACGTCGCCGGGCAGGGCCTCACCGGCGTCGCCAAGGTGGCCACCGAGCACCTCGGCATCGACTGGACGGCGGCCCCGTTCGTGCGCTCCCTCAGCGGCGAGGCGACGGTCCGGCTGGAGCGCGGCGGCCTCGTCACCGGCGGCGGCGTGGCCAAGGCGGGGTTCACGTTCGGCGACGTCGCCATCGCGCTGGACGACATCGGCACGACGGGCCCGTCGGCGACGCTGACCGCGACCGTCACGAGCCTCGGCCCGAACGTCATCCTCGCGGCTCCCCTGGTCATCCAGGGCACGCATGCGGGCGGCGTCACGAAGTTCACCTCCGAGGGCGCCACGTTCTCGGTCGTGACCGCCGACGACCACACGATGCTCAACGGCGTGCTCGGCAAGACCGCGTTCGACGAGGCGGGCCTCATGACGAGCCTCGACCTCGACCTGTTCGCCGGACCCCTCGGCGAGGCGGTGGCCCACGCGGACGTCGTCGGGGGCGACCTGCAGAAGGCGTCGTTCGCGTTCGTGAACCCGGTCTTCGTCTACCCCGCGGGCAAGCCGATCCTGACCGGCACGTTCGGCCAGGCCGACATTGCCTACGACAAGGGCAGGTTCACGGGCGGCGTCGCGGGCACCGCCGAACTCGCCATCGAGGGGGCCGAGGGCGAAGCCGGCGCGATGCACTTCAGCGGCAACGCGAACACCAAGGACGGCTTCGACATGCGGGTCGAGGGCCAGAACCTGACGACGTCGCTGCTGACGGTCGACACGTTCTTCCTCGAGATCAAGGACGGCGCCATCAGCTCGGACGTGCAGGCCACCGGCAGCCCGGACCTGCCCTTCGACGTGACCGGCTCGGTGTCGGGCTCCTTCAACGAGACCGGCCTGGCGCTCGCGGGCGGGCTCGACCTGTCGACGAAGCAGGGCTCGGTGCCCGACCTCGACGGGCACGTGGACGTCGGCTACTCGTCCGAGAAGGGCCTGTGGGCCAACGGCCAGGGCTCGGCGATCATCGACAAGGAGCGCAACTTCGTCGTGCAGGCGGCCATCGCGTACGGGGACGGCTCGCTGTGGGTGTCGGCCCACGCCCGAGGCCTGTGGGAGGCGAAGAGCCCGCTCGTCGACGTCGCCGGCGTGATGGGCCCGAAGGTCGACAAGCTGAGCGGCAAGGTCACGATCCCCGTCGCGGGCGTACCCTACGTGCACGGCATGACGGCCGAGCTGAAGACGAAGGCGGGGCTGAAGATCGGCACCGACATCAGCGGCGTGTCCGTCGACGCGGGCATGCCCGCGTGGGACGCGCTGGGCGACAAGCCGCCGAAGATCGACGTCGGGGTGCAGTGGAAGGGGCGGCCCGTCGAGCTCGGCCTGGGCCTGCAGATGGCGGGTCAGATCAACGGCCACTTCGTCGCCGCGACCGTCGGCGTCGAGGTCATGGGCAAGGCCGGCTTCGACCTCGCGACGAAGGATCCGACGTTCCGCGCGGTCGGCTCGTGGGACGAGAACGGCGACGTGATCGGGGACCTCTTCGTCGACCTCCCGATGGTGCTCCAGATGTCCCCCGAGATGCGCTTCCGGGTGATGGCCGGCGGCGCCAAGTGGACGATGGGCGTGCCGGGCACCAAGGAGACGTGGAAGCCCGAACCGATCACGCTCAAGGAGCTCGACCCCCTGCACTTCGAGTGGCGCCTCGAGGACCTGCTGCGCGACGAGACGAAGCAGTCCGAGCCCGGCATGTACGGCCTCGGCGACCTGACCCAGCCCAAGGGCCTGGACACCCGGCGCGACCCCATCATCAAGGGCTTCATCGACCACAACCCGAAGCTCAAGAAGGTCGTCGACGCCATCCTCGGCTCCGTGCAGCTGTTCGACTACTCGCTGGAGGAGGGCGAGGCGTTCTACGAGTGGAACAGCGAGCTGCTGGCGCGCATGGCGGGCGGCGACTCGCTGGAGTCGGCGCAGCGGGAGTCCGAGTTCCTCGAGAAGATCCTGCGCGAGCAGAAGACGATCGCGCGCAACATCCCCCGCTACACCGAGAACATCCGCGCCCGCGCCGACCAGGCGGGCCACAGCGGCAAGCTCGGCGGACTCAAGAAGGCGGTCCAGGACCTGTACCACGCGCTCAACACGTTCGTGATCAACTGCCAGACCCTCGAAGGCCACTTCGGCCAGCCCATCGACAAGGTCTTCGAGCTGCAGATCAAGGTCGCCCGCGGTCAGGTCAACGAGCACCTCATGGCGCTGAAGGTGGCCATCGCCAAGGGGGCCGGCTGACGGACCGCTAGAGTGCGCCGATGACCGAACGACGGCGCAGCGCGGAACTCATGAAGAGGGCGACGGCCCGCATCCCCGGCGGGGTCAACTCACCCGTGCGGGCGTGGTCCGCGGTGGGCGGCAACCCGCCGTTCATCGAGGCCGGGGAGGGCTGCCGCGTGCGCGACGCGGACGGCCGCTGGTACATCGACTACGTCGGCTCCTGGGGACCGCTCATCCTCGGCCACCGGCCGCAGGCGGTCACCGACGCGCTCCGCGAGGTGCTGGGGTCGGGGACGAGCTTCGGGGCGCCGACCGCGCGGGAGGTCGCGTTCGCGGAGACGATCTGCGCCCGCGTCCCCGGCTGCGACCTCGTCCGGCTCGTCAACAGCGGCACCGAGGCGACGATGTCGGCGCTCCGGCTGGCCCGCGGGGCGACGGGGCGCGACCTCATCATCAAGTTCGACGGCAACTACCACGGCCACTCCGACGGCCTGCTCGTGGCGGCGGGCAGCGGCGCGGAGACGCTGGGCCAGCCGAACTCTCCGGGCGTGCCCGCGGCGATCGCGAACCTCACGCTGTCGCTCCCCTACAACGACCCGTCGTCGCTCACGGCGGCGTTCGCGTCCCACGGATCGGACATCGCCGCGGTCATCTTCGAGCCGGTGGCCGGCAACATGGGCTGCGTCCCCCCCGAGGAGGCGTTCCTCGACGCGCTGCGGTCGCTCAGCACGGAGCACGGCGCGGTCCTGATCGTGGACGAGGTGATGACGGGCTTCCGCGTGGCGGCGGGGGGCGCGATCGAGCGCTTCGGCATCGAGGCGGACCTCGTCTGCCTCGGCAAGGTCATCGGCGGCGGCCTGCCGGTGGGGGCGTACGGCGGCAAGGCGTCGCTGATGTCCCAGATGGCGCCGTCGGGCCCCGTCTACCAGGCGGGCACGCTGTCGGGGAACCCGCTCGCGGTGGCGGCCGGCCAGGCGATGCTCGACGCCCTCGGCCCCGGCACGTACGACCGCCTCGAGACGGCCGGCGCGCACCTCGAAGCGGGCATCGCGGACGCGATCGCGAAACACGGCGGCGGCGCCCGCGTCCAGCGGGTCGGGTCGATGATGGCGGTCTACTTCCGGGACGAGCCGGTCCGCGACCTGGCCGACGCCCGCACCTGCGACCTCGACCGCTTCGCCCGCGTCTTCCACGCGCTCCTGGACCGCGGCGTCTACATCGCCCCGTCGGCCTACGAGGCGGCGTTCGTGAGCACCGCCCACGACGACGCCGCCCTGGACGAGACGATCGCCGCCTGGGACGAGGCGCTGAAGAGCGGCTGACGCCGTCGCCTCGGTATCCTGGGACCGATGCGGACGTTGACGACCGACATGACGCGCGACGATCTCCGTCCCTACTTCCTGTGGGACGAGGACGTCAGCGTCGCCGAGCTGCGGGCGATCCTGGCGGGTTCGCACGGAGGAGCCCGTCGGGAGCAGGTCCTCGGCAAGATGCTCCGCGAGGCCCGGGACACCGACGTGTGGCACTTCGTCACCCCCGAGGAGGTCGCCGCCGAGCTCCCTCGACTCGCCCGGAGACTGGGCCGACGCCGCGCGTTCTGGGAGTGGTTGATCGAGGGATGGCGGGCCGATGGACTCCTCGCGTCCTAGCCGGCTCACCGGCCTCCAGGAGTCGGTGTTGCGGGAGTTCTTCGCCCGCGACTCGTCCTTCTTCCTGACCGGCGGCGCCGCGCTGGCCGGGTACCACCTCAGGCACCGTCCCACGGACGACCTGGATCTGTTCACCACGACGGCGGAGGACTGGACCGCCGGCCGCCATGTCCTCGCGGACGTCGCGGCGGCGGCGGCGCTGACCGCCGAGATCCTGCGGGACGCCCCCGGCTTCGTCCGCGTCCTGCTGCAGGGCGAGAGCGAGGCGGTCGTCGTCGACCTGGTCCACGATCGGGCTCCTCAGCTTCTTCCGAAGGAGACGCTGGGCGGGGTGATCGTCGATCCCGTCGAGGAGATCGCGGTCAACAAGCTGACGACCGTCCTGTCGCGAGGCGAGGAGCGCGACCTGGTCGATCTGTACTGCCTCGAGCAGGCCGGCGTGGATCTGGAGGCCGCCGCCTCCCGCGCCGAGCGGAAGGACGGCGGCGCGACGCCCGCGAGCCTCGCCTGGATCCTCTCCGAGATCCGCATCCCCCCCGACCTCGTCCTGCCCGCCGAGGTCGAGGGCGACGCTCTGGAGGCGTGGCGCGAGGGTTTGGTCAGCCGCCTCCGCCGGCTCGCCCACCCCTAGGCTGCCTGCTTGACCAGGGCGTCGAGGCGGGGGCCGTTGTGGACTCCGGCGGCGCCGCCGACCAGCTTGCCGTCCACGAACAAGGCGATCGTGGGGACGGAGCGGATCCCGTAGCGAGAGGCCGTGCCGGGTGCGCTGTCGACGTCCACGCCGACGACCTTGACCTCGGGGTTCTCCGCTGCCCAGCGCTCCAACAGGGGGAGCTGCATCTTGCAGGGGCCGCACCAACTCGCGCTGAAGTCGACGACCACGGGGCCGGTCGCCTCGAGGACGTGGGCGCCGAAGTCGGCGTCGGTGACGTGGGTGATGTGCTCGGTCATGCGTCGTGTCTCCTTCGAAGGTCGTGAGCCAACGACGCGCGGGAGTGTGACCGCGTTACTCGAGGTAGTTCAGCGCGTGGCCCGTGTTGAAGATGACGGCGACCTCGTTCCGGGCGATCCAGCCGCTGCTCCTCAGCTGCCTCGCCGCCGCCACGCAGGCGCCGCCTTCGGGGCTGCCCTGGAGGCCCAGCTTCGTCGCCATCGCCTTCGTCCCCGCCAGGAGGTCCGGCTCGTCGATCGCGATGGCCGTTCCACGTGAAGCGAACAGGCACTGCAGCATCAGGAAGTCGCCGAGCGCGCCGGGGACGCGGAGGCCGTACGCCGCCGTCTTCTTCGGGTTCCGGATCGGGTCTGCGCCGTCGCGCCGCTTCCGCTTGAACGCCTTCACGATCGGGGCGCAGCCGCTCGTCTGGACCACCACCATGCGCGGGCGCTCGGGGCCGATCCAGCCCAGCGCCTCCATCTCGTCGAACGCCTTCCACATCCCGATCAGCCCCGTCCCCCCGCCCGTCGGGTAGAGGATCACGTCCGGCAGCCGCCCCAGGTCGTAGAGCAGCTCGTAGCCCATCACCTTCTTGCCCTCGATCCGGTACGGCTCCCGGAGCGTCGACAGCGGGAACCAGCCCTGCTCCTCCGCCACCGGCTTCAGGGCGGCGCCCGCGTCCGCGATCGTCCCCTTCACCGTGACCACGTGCGCCCCCAGGGCGCGGACCTCGGCGAGGATCGGGGCCGGCGTCGACGCGGGGACGTAGACGTGGACGTCGAGCCCGTGGAGCGCCCCGTAGGCCGCCGCCGCCGCGCCCGCGTTGCCCGCCGACGGCAGGCACACCCTGCCGATGCCGAGCTCCCGCGCCCGCGCCGTCGCCAGCGCCATCCCCCGCGCCTTGAAGCTGCACGTCGGGTTCTGCGCCTCGTCCTTGATCAGCAGGTTCGGCAGGTCCAGGTCCACCCCCAGCCCGTGCCCCCGCAGCAGCGGCGTCGCCCCCTCCCCCAGCGTCGGCATGTCCGCCCCCTGGACCGGCGACAGCTCCGGCAGCCGCGCCTGCCCGGGCCGCCGTGTCAGCACCGTCCGGAGCGCCACCCGCCCCGGCTCGATCGCGTACCGCGCGAGCAGCGGACCGCCGCACTCGGTGCACGTCCGCCAGGGCCTGCGGAAGTCGTAGCGGGCCTCGCAGCGGCCGCATTGCAGGTGGGTCAGGAGGGAGCGCACCGCGGGAGGATAGACTCCCCGGACCCGTGTCCAAGTCCCTGCTCCAACAACTCGACGAGGAGTTCGGCCTCGGCCTCAAGCCGGGTCAGGACGAGCGCCGCATCGCCCTGCGACGGGCCTGCGTCGCCCCGGCGATCCTCGTCCCCGTCGACGCCGCCGGGGCCCGCGACGAGGACGGCCGCCGCGACGGCATCGCCCTGGACGTCAGCGAGGGGGGCGTCCGCGTCGTCAGCAAGGCGCGGCTGGAGGCGCCGGCGCTGGAGATCCGGATCCCCCGCGCCGAGGCCGAGTCCATCGTCCTCGTCGGCGACGTCGTGCGCTTCCGCGAGCTGGCGAGCGGCTACACGGAGTACGGGCTGAGGCTGCGGGCTACCGGAACCTGAGCATCTGCCAGGGCGACGGCCCCTCGCTGCCGCCCCGCTTGTCCCCCGCGATGTCCGCGTTCGGGCGCTGCTCGGAGATGCCGTCGTAGTAGTAGCTCGGGAGCTCGCCGCAGTTCGTCGCGCGGAACCGCTCCTCGACCTCGCCGTAGAAGATCGACCCCTGGATGCGGTCGTCCGTGAACGAGGTGATCTCCGACGACCCCTCGTTCGACGGTACGGGCACCCCCTCCTCGTCGTACCCGTTGATGAACGACGTGCACAGCGCGTCGGCCCACTGGTAGCTGTTGTAGGCCTCGCAGTCGGGCGAGTAGCGGGACGGGTAGTCCCCCTCCCACTCGCGCTGGTCGCCGCGGATCAGGTAGGCGAGCAGCCACTCGTTGTCGTCGTCGTTGAAGCCGTAGCCGGTGCCGTTCTCGCACCCGAAGTCGTCCTCCCGGGGGAGGAACAGGTAGAGCACCCACGCGTTGCTGTACGGGTAGTACCGGTACGCCGCGACGGCCTCGCCGTAGCTGCCCCCGATGCTGTCGGCGTTCGGGTGGTTGTCGCGCACCGGGGGGCACCCCAGCAGCGACGCGACGAGGACGGCCCACAGCGCGAGTCGGACGGACTTCATGGGCGGAGCCTACCGCGAACCGGACCGGTCGCCTCGCGTAGGATCGTGCCCCGTGGCGCACGTGACGTTCCAGGGGACGGACCGCTTCGACGTCCTGGGGACGCTCGGCATGGGCGGCATGGGCGTCGTCTACCGCGCCCTCGATCGCGCCTCCGGCCGGGAGGTCGCGTTGAAGACGACCCACAAGCCGGGTCCCCGCGCGCTGTACACGCTGAAGCGGGAGTTCCGGTCCCGCGCCGAGGTCCGCCACCCCAACCTCGTCTCCCTCCACGACCTCGTCATCGAGGGGGAGCACTGCTTCTTCACCATGGAGCTGGTCGAGGGGGGGCGGACATGCTGAGCTGGATTCTCGGCGAGGCGATGGCCCCCGTGGGGACGACCTACAGCCTCGGCGCGGACACCGAGAAGCACCCCGTCTGCGGGACGGACGCCGACGAGAGCCGCCCCCACCCCGACGGCGGTGCCCTGCGGCGGCTGCGCGAGACCACCGCGCAGCTCCTGGAGGCGCTCCAGGCGCTCCACGGGGGCGGCGTGGTGCACGCGGACGTCAAGCCCAGCAACGTCCTCGTCCGGCCCGACGGCAAGGTGCTGCTGTCGGACTTCGGGCTCGCGGTGATGACGTCCGACATCGAGTCGAGCACGACCGGCGAGATCGTCGGCTCCATCCCCTACATGGCGCCCGAGCAGGCGGAGTCCCGGAGGCCCACCGCGGCCGCCGACCTGTACGCCGTGGGGGTGATGATCTACGAGGTCCTCGCGGGCCGCCGGCCGTTCATGGGGGAGCCGCTGAGGATCCTCGCCAACAAGGCCCGCAAGGACGCCCCGCCCGTCCGCAGCCACGCCCCCGACGCCCCGGAGGACCTCGCCGATCTCGCCGACTCCCTGCTCCGCCGCGAGCCCGAGGAGCGCCCCTCGGCGGAGGAGGCGCTGCTCGTCCTGCGGGGCGGCCCCGAGGAGGAGGAGCCGGAGCTCGACCGGACGGTCGTCATGGTCCCCGTGGCCCAGTTCGTGGGCCGGAACGCCGAGCTCGCCGTGCTCCGGGGGGCGTCGGCGCGGCGCGGCCGGCAGCGGACCGTCCTCGTCTCGGGCCGCTCCGGCATCGGCAAGTCCCACCTCATCCGGCACTTCGCGTCGGAGCTCCGGAACGACGGCTGGTGGGTCCTCCGCGGCCGCTGCCACCCCGCCGAGAACCTCCCCTTCAAGGCGCTGGACGGGGTCGTCGACGCGCTGAGCCACCACCTCGCCAGCCTCCCCGGACGCGCCCAGCGCGAGGTCGCGCCGCGGCACACGGGCGCGCTCTTCCGGCTCTTTCCGGTGCTGGAGCGGGTCGCGGGCCTCGCCGAGGCCCCCCGGAACCGGCTCCCCGCCGACCCCGTGCTCGTCCAGCGGCAGGGGTTCGCGGCGCTCCGGGAGCTCTTCGCGCGGCTCGCCGAGCGGCGCCCCGTGGCGGTCTGGATCGACGACCTCCAGTGGGGCGACATCGACTCCTTGCCCCTGCTCCGGGAGCTCCTCCGGGAGCCCGACCCGCCGCCGCTGCTCCTCCTGGTCTCGTTCCGGGCGGAGGACCGGGAGACGAGCCCGCTGCTGACCCGCCTGCTCGACCGGGGCCGCCCGGGGACGTTCGTGGACGAGATCCAGGTCGGTCCGCTCTCGGACAAGGACAGCCGCGCGCTGGCCACGGGGCTCCTCCGTTCGATGGACGCGGACGAGGCGAGCCTCGCCGGCAAGGCCATCGCGGGGCAGGCCGGGGGGTCGCCCTTCCTCCTCGGCGAGATGGCCCGCTTCGTCGCCCACGGGCACGCCACCGGGCCGGAGCTGCTGGGGGACGTCGTCACCGGCCGGCTCGACGAGCTCACCGAGGACGAGCAGCGCCTCCTCGGGGTCGTCGCCGTCGCGGGGCAACCGCTGTCGGAGTGGGTCGCGTGGGCGGCGGCGGAGTCGGGGCCGACGGGGATCGAGGTCGTCCGGAGCCTCGGCGAGGCGTCGCTGCTGCGGGTCTCCGAGGGCCCCTCGGGGCGCCTCCTCGACGCCTACCACGACCGCATCCGGGAGACGCTGCTGGAGCGGATCGCGGGCGAGGAGCTGAGGTCGATCCACCGCCACATCGCCGTCGCCATGCGGGATGTCCCCGACCCCGATCCCGAGGCGCTGCTGGAGCACTGGCTCGGCGCCGGGGAGCGGGCCCACGCCGCGGACGCCGCGCTCAAGGCGGCCGGCCGGGCCGAGGAGCAGCTCGCCTTCGAGCGGGCCGCCGCGCTGCTGGAGCGGTGCATCGAGCTGGAGCCGTCGTCGGCTCCGCTGTGGGAGCTCCGGGACCGCCGCGCCCGCTGCCTCGCCAACGCCGGGCTCGGGCTGGAGGCCGCCGAGCAGTGGGAGACGGCCGCCCTGGAGCTGCAGCGGACGGACGACGTCGCCCCGGACCTGCTCCGGTTGAGGAGCCTCGCGTGCGAGTTCCGGCTCCGGTGGATGGACCTCCGCGGGGCCGGCGCGCCGCTGCGGGAGGTGCTCCGCGCCGTCCGCATCCGCGTCCCGGGATCGACGGGCGGGCGCGTCCTCGCCGCGCTCGCGCTGCGGACCTGGATCCGGCTCCGGGGGATGCGCCACAGCGTCGGCGGCGGCCGGATCACCGAGGAGCAGCACCGCGAGCTGGAGGCGCTGTGGCGCGTCTTCCGGATCATCTCGCTGGTCAACCCCCTGCTGTCCGACGTCCTCGGCCTCCGCTACGTCCTCCGCGCGCTCCCCAGCGGCGACCCGTCGGCGATGGCGCGGGCCTTCTGCCAGGAGGTCGGGTACGGCTCGATGCTGGGCAGCGAGCGCTACCTGAAGGGCGTCGAGGCCAGGCTCGCGACGACCGCCGAGCTGGCCGAGAAGTCCGGCGATCCGCACGACCTCGCGCTGGTCGAGATCAACAGCGGCGTCGTCGGGATGTGCACGTCGGACTGGCGTCGCCTGGCGGAGGCGGGGGAGCGGGCGGCCGCGCGGTGGGAGACGGAGTGCGTGGGCGAGCAGTGGTACGTCGCGCTGGGCCGCGCGTGGAGCGCGCTGGGCTACACGTGGCTGGGGGAGCTGGCGACGTCGCGGTCGATGATCGAGGCGGGGATCGCCGAGGCGGAGCGGCGCGGCGACGGCTGGTGCAAGGCGACGTACTGGCTGGGGGAGTCGACGATCGCGCTCCTCGCGGTCGAGGGGGGCGAGGCCCGCGTCCGCGCCCTGCTGCAGGACGCCCGCGGCACGCTCGGCCCCCAGGACGCCGGCTGGGTCCAGTCCGCGTACAACGTCCAGTCCCTCGCGCTGGTGGTCTCCGAGGTGCTGCTGGACCTCTGGGAGGACGACGCCCTCGGCGCCTGGCACCGGCTGTCCGGGGAGTGGGGGGCGGTGCGGCGGAGCGGCTACCTGCTGTGCCGGTTCATCCGCGAGTGGGCCCGGTTCCGGCTGGGCGGCGCGGCGGTCGCGGCGTCGGCGACGGGAGGGCCCAAGGCGGACCAGCAGCGGCGGGTCGCGGGCCGGCAGGCGAAGGTCCTCGCCAAGGACAAGGGCCGCATCGGCGAGCCGCTGAGCCACCTCCTCCGGGGGGCGCTGGCGGCGCAGGCGGGGGACGTGGAGCAGGCGCGGACGCACCTCGTCGCCGCGGAGGGCGGCTTCGATCGCCTCGGGCTGCGCGGCCACCTGGCGGCGACGCGGGCGCGGATGGTCGCGCTGGGGATGGACGATCGCCGGACGCCGGCCCAGCGCTGGTTCATCGCCGAGGGGGTGCGGGACCGCGAGCGGTTCTGCCGGGTGATGGCCCCCGGCTTCCCCTGATCACTCGACGGTGGCGTCCATGTCGATCGAGATCGCCTTGATCCGCTCGCGCGACCGGAGCAGCTCCTCGTCCGCCCACTCCACCAGCGTCTGCGCGACGCGCGCCTTCAGCGCCGGCGACTTCAGGTGTTCGAGCATCCCCGAGCGGTCCAGCGCGTCGGCAAGCTGGGGGGTGATCTCCAGCTTGATGATGCAGGGGTCGGCTTCCTCGCGGATCAACCGCCGGATGTAGCCCGAGACGGTCTCGCCGCTGGCCTGCGCCGACGCGAGCTCCGCCTCCTCGATCGTGATGTTGATCCGTTTGACGCTCATCACCACGAGTATGCCTCAGAACTCGGCGCGCACACCGATCCACGGGCGAATCGGCAGCTGCCGGAAGATGTACGGCTCCGGAGGCTCGCCGTCCTCGCCGGCGCCGTAGATCCAGACGAACTGCCCCTGCGCGTACGTTGCGTTGAGGACGTCGAGGTAGACGGCGAGCTTGACCCGCTCCTTGATGACGCGGAAGTGCTCGAACCGGAGCGACAGCTCCGTCCACGGGTTGTAGGACTCGCTGTTGTAGGCCTCGGGGACGACGTGCCAGCCGCCGCGGCCGTCGAGGTCGGGGATCGGCGTGACCGGGGTCCGCGGCCGCCCCGACCGGAGCTCCCACATCCCCGCGATCAGCCAGTTCCGCTTCCGCCCGATCTTCACCTCCCCCATCACCCGCAGCCCGTGGCGCTGGTCCCACGCCGGCGCGAACGTCTTCGGCCCCGCCTCGTTCAGCGGGTTGGTCCGCTCGGTGGTCAGGAGCGAGTACGTGACGGCGAGCCCGACGCGGCCGCGGCGCATCGCGAAGAAGACGTCGATCCCCGACGCCTTCCCCGTCCCGATCGAGGCGTAGGCGGGGCCCCGCTCGACGGCCGCGCGGGTGTCCGGGTTGACGAGGAGCCGGTCGAGGACGCGATGGTAGGCCTCGACGCGGATCAGTCCCCCGAACGGCAGGAGCTGCTGGACCCCCGTCGACAGGTGGAGCGCCCGCTCGGCGCGCAGATCCTCTGCGCCGACGTCGGGGTCGAACAGCAGCGGCTCCCGCAGCGGCTGGTGTACGACGGCCCACCCCGCCTTGAACGTCGTCATCGTGGGGGCCGTCACCGAGGCCCCCATGCGCGGCGACACGAGCACCTCGCCGGTGTTGTGCAGGGGCGTGACGCGGACGCCGCTGCGGACGTTGATCGGCGTCCCGAAGAGCTGCTCCCAGTCGTCCTCCAGGTACAGCGCCAGCTCGGTCCACGCGCGGCTGCTGTCGAAGGTGAGGCTCGGCGCGCCGAGGTTCGCCCACGGCAGGGCGGCCCACGTCGGGGTGGTGCGGGGGTCCTTGATCGTCCCGTCGCCGCCGACGCTGAAGTACGCGAGGTCGACGCCGGCGCGGACGTGGTGCGTCTCCCCGACGCGCAGCTCCAGGTCGGAGCGGAACCCGGGCCGCCACGTCCGGATCTCCCGGGAGACCTCGAAGTCCGCGTCCTGGAGGCGGTTCTCGAAGTCGTGGGTGAAGTAGACGAGGTTCCGCCAGGTCACGTCGTCGTGGAGGCGCCACCGGGAGTCGAGCGCCGCCAGCGTCGTCCGAGCCCGCGTGTCGATCCCGTTCTCGAGGACCACGACAGCGTCCTCCTCGTCGCCGTCGGGGCTCGCCAGGGTCATGTGGTCGTGGGCGTGGAGCAGCGTGAACCGGAGCCGGTGCCGCTCGCCGCCGACCGTCACCCGCCCCAGGTACTCGCCGAACGCCATCCCCACGAACTGGTCGCTGAACAGCCCCACCGCCCGGAGGAGCGCGAAGTAGGCCTCGAAGAAGGAGCGGCGGGCGCTGAGCAGGAACGTCGCGGGGGACCCCTTCGGGCCCAGCGGGCCGCTGACGTGGGCGCTGCCCATCGCCATGTTGAGGTCGATGATGCCGTCGACCTCCTCGCTGCTCCCGTCGATGTAGTGGACGTCGAGGCTGCCCGCGAGGCTGTCCCGCCACGGCGCGGGCGGCGCGTCGGCGTAGAGCTTCACCCGGTCGGTCAGCTTCGGGTTGAACATCGTGAACGTCCCCCCGAGGTGGTTCGGGTTCAGGAGCTCGACGTCGTCCAGGTAGAAGGCGGTCTCGGTCGCGTCGCCGCCGCGGACGTGGAACAGGGCGAACATGTCGGTGTCGCTGACGACGCCCGGGAGCTGCCCCACGACCTTGGCGACGTCCCCCATCGCGCCGGGGGCGAGCTCGATGTCCCGGCGGGTCAGCTCCCAGGAGCCGCTCACCGCCGACGCGTCGTGCTGCAGCGGCGCCCGCTCGACCTCCCGCCACGGCTTGCGGCCGATCACGACGGTCTCGTGGCCCACGAGGTCGCCCGCGTCGGCCTCCCCGACCTCGGGCTCGGGCTCGGGCTCGGGCGCGTCCGCCTCGATCAGCTTGAAGTGGAACCGGTAGTCGATGGCGATCGCGGCCTGCACGCCGTCGATCTCGGCGGGGACGAACTGCATCCGCCAGCCCGCCTCGACCGCCGCCGCGTCGAGCAGCGGGTGGAGCGACTCCACGACCTCGACCGAGTCCACCACCCCGTCCTCGTCGATCCCGATGCGGAGGAGGACGTCGCCCTCGATCCCCTCCTCCGCCACCTCCTCGGGGTAGAGGGGGAGGATCTCCTCCATCAGCACGGGCGCCTTCGTCAGGACCGGCTGCGCCGCGAGCACGAAGATCAGGGTCGGAATGGCCCGCAGCACGTCGCTAGCGTACGACCGCGGCTTGCGATCCGTCGGGTCTTTCCTCTATACAGTCGCGCGCTCGGAGTCCCGAGCCTGGGAGATGCGAGATGACGCCGGAGCGGCTGGAGTTCTTCCGCAACCTGCTGAACGAGCGCCTGGACGCGCTCATCAAGGACGCCGAGAGTGGGGTCGGCGATCTGGTCTCCGAGAAGGAGAACCTGCCGGACTCCATCGATCTCGCGACCCATGAGTCCAACCGCGACTTCACGCTGCGGATGCGGGATCGGGAGCGCAAGCTCATCTACAAGATCCGCGAGGCGATCCACCGGATCGACGAGGGCGAGTACGGCGAGTGCGTCGTCTGCGGCGAGGACATCTCCGAGGGCCGGCTGCTCGCGCGCCCCGTGACCACGCACTGCATCGACTGCAAGACCGAGGCCGAGCAGCAGGAGCGCGTCCGCGGCCTGTAGCAGCCCCCCGGTGGCCGTCGCCGAGCTCGCGATCCCCCTGCCCGCGCCGGGCAGCTTCCACTACACCGTCCCCGACGATCTCGAGGAGTCGCTCCGCGTGGGCCACGTCGTCCACGTCCCGTTCGGGAGCCGGCGGCTCACGGGGTACGTCCTCGACCCCGACTCCGACGACGAGCTCCCCGACGGCACGAAGCTCCGCGCCATCGCCGGCCTGGCCCTCCCCGACCCGCTCTTCGGCGACGACGTCGTCCCCCTCTTCCGGTGGATCGCGCGCTACTACGCCCACCCCCTCGGCGACGTCGTCCGGACGGCGCTCCCCGCGTCCACCCGGACGGCCACCCGGACGGTGGTCCGGCGCCTCCCCGAGGGGGCCCAGCCGTCGCTGCTCCACGACCCCGAGATCTCCGCGCTGCTCGGCCGCCTCGCCGCGTCGCCGTCGCACACCCTGACCCGGAACGCGCTGCTGCGGCGCGACAAGGTCCCCGCCGCGGCCATCGACCGCGCCGCCCGCCAGGGGCTCGTCGAGGTGCTCCAGGAGGAGGGCCAGCACGTCGCCCAGGTGCGGACCGAGCCGTGGTACGCGCTCAAGGACACGGCCCGCGCGACCAAGGACGCGTTCGCCCGCAAGGGGCCCGTCCGCGACCGCCTGATCGACTGGCTGGAGCGCTTCGGGCCCGTCTCCCGGGCGGCGCTGAGCGACGCGTTCCCGACGTTCTCGGGGCCGCTGCGGCAGCTGCTCCAGGCGGAGCTGCTGGACGTCGAGGAGCGGCGCCTCGACCCGCTCGCGGCGGAGCGCGTGACGATCCTCGATCGCGACCGCGTCCCCCACCCGCCGACGCCCGGGCAGCAGGCCGCGCTCGACGCGATCGCCCCGGCCCTGAACGGCGGCGAGTTCGCCTCGTTCCTGCTCCACGGGGTGACGGGCTCGGGCAAGACCGAGGTCTACCTCCGGCTGGCCGGCGACGTCCTCGCCGCCGGCGGCTCGGCCCTCCTGATGGTCCCCGAGATCGGGCTGACGCCGCAGTTCCTCGCCCGCTTCCGGGCGCGGTTCGGGGACGAGGTGGTCGGCGTCCTCCACAGCGGGCTCACCGACCGCGAGCGGTTCGACGAGTGGGTCCGCATCCGCGACGGGGTCGCGCGGCTCGTGGTGGGGCCGCGGTCGGCGGTCTTCGCGCCCGTCCGGGACCTCCGCCTCGTCGTCGTCGACGAGGAGCACGACGGCTCCTACAAGCAGGAGGACGGGCTCCGCTACAACGCCCGCGACGTCGCCCTCGTCCGCGCCTCGAAGGCCGGGGCGGTGGCCGTCCTGGGGAGCGCGACGCCGGCGCTGGAGACGTACGTCGCGGCCCGCGACGACGGGCGCCACACGCTCCTGCTGCTCCCTTCCCGGGTCGCCGGGCGGGCGATGCCGGACGTCGAGCTGGTCGACCTCCGCGAGTACCCCGTCGACGACCCCGACTCCCCCGCCGCGGCCTTGTCGCCGCCGCTGCGGGAGGCGCTGGAGGCGAACCACGCGGTCGGCGGCCAGGCGATCCTCCTGCTGAACCGGCGCGGGTTCGCGACGACCGTCCTGTGCACGGCCTGCGGCGTCCACTTCCGCTGCGCCGACTGCGACGTCTCGATGACGTACCACGCCCGCCGCCACGCGGTGATGTGCCACTGGTGCGGATCCTGGCAGCAGCTCCCGGACCGCTGCCCCACCTGCCACGACCCCCAGTCGCTGAAGGCGGCGGGCCGGGGGACGGAGCGGCTGGAGGAGGAGATGCTGGCGCTCTGGCCGGACCTCCGGGTCGACCGGATGGACGCCGACACGACGCGGTCGCGGGCGGGCCACCGCCGGATCCTCGACCGGTTCGGCGCCGGCGAGGTCGACGTCCTCGTGGGGACGCAGATGGTGGCCAAGGGGCACGACTTCCCGAGGGTCACCCTCGTCGGGGTGCTGCACGCGGACGCGGCCCTGCACCTGCCGGACTTCCGCGCGAGCGAGCGGACGTTCCAGCTCGTCTCCCAGGTGGCCGGCCGGGCGGGGCGGGGGGAGCTGTCCGGCCGCGTCCTCGTGCAGACGTGGCACCCCGACCACCACGCGATCCGGCTCGCCCTCACGCACGACTTCGTCGGGTTCGCGGAGCGCGAGGAGCGGCTCCGGCGGGGCCTGATGTACCCCCCCTTCAGCCGCCTCCTGATGTTCCGCGTCTCGGCGACGAACGAGCGCGCGGCCCAGCAGGCGGCGCGGCACGTCCGCTCCCGCGTGGACGAGGCGGGGCGGTCGGCGGCTCGGAGCAAGGGCGACCTCCGCGTGCTCGGGCCCGCCGTCTCCCCGATGTACAAGCTGCGCGGCCGGTTCCGGTGGCAGGTCCTCGTCAAGGGCGCGGACCACGGCGCGATCAGCCGGCTGCTCCACGCCCTCCAACCCGATCGGTTGCATCAGGAAGTTGCGAAGGCAGGGCGCGGGGCTAGGCTGGCGGTCGACCGGGACCCGGGTTCCTTCCTCTAGCTTGACGGAGCCGGCCATCCCTGGGAGGTTGTATCCAACCGGGTAGAGGGGCTGGAGAGTTGCGCGCGTGTCGATGACGCACCCCAAGGTTCTGCTCGCCGAACCGCACAAGGAGCTGCGCGAAGCCCTCGAGGAGGCGCTCGGGGACGTCTTCGAGATCCTCCCCGCGCGGACGGTCAGCGGCGCCGCGCTGGGCTTCGAGCGGCACCAGCCGCCGGCGGTCCTGATCGCGATGAAGCAGTCCGAGGGCAACGGCCTCGAGCTGTGCCAGAAGCTCCGGAGCAACGCCGCCCACCGCGCCTACATCGTCGTCTACGGCACGATGCCGGACCTCGACGAGGAGGTCCTCAGCGGGGACATCCGGAAGCGCTACGGCTGCGACCGCTACATGCCCCGCGGCGTCACCATCAAGCGCCTCCACGAGCTGCTCACGACCCAGCTCCGGCTGGGCTGGCGGGCGATGGACAGCGGCCCGGTGCTGAAGGAGGTCGACACGAGCGAGCCCCCGCCGCCGCGGTGGAGCCACCCGATGACGTCGACGGACGTGGTCTCAGCGAAGCGCGAGGAGGAGGAGACGAGCAGCGGCATCTTCCGCCGCATCTTCAAGCGGTAGCGCCCGCCGCGCCTCAGCCGCGCTTCCCGACCTTCCCCTTGCTGCTCCGGCGCTCCTTCTCCTTGCGGACCTGCTCGATCCGGTCCGACGCGCGCTTGAACTTGGGGTACGTCTCCAGGCTCTTCTCGAACAGCACGATCGCCTCGTCGTAGCGCCGCGCGCGCCGCTCCAGCATCCCCAACCGGTAGTACGCGTGGGCCGCGTAGACGGGCAGCGGGTCCGTGCCGAGGTACTTGCGGTAGGCCTCGCGGGCGGCGTCGTTGTTCTTGCGGGACTTGTAGTGGACCTCGCCGACGTGGAACAGGACGCGGTCGTTGGTGGGGTCGATCTCGGCGACCCGCTCGAACGCCGCCAGGGCCTCGGGGTACTTCTTCGCCTGCCGGTAGACGCGCCCCACCGTCATCTCGACGAGCAGGTTGTCCGGGTACTCCGACCGCGCCCACTCGGCCTCCGCGATCGCCCGGTCCCAGTCCTTGGACTCCATGTACGAGTAGACGAGGACGAGGCTGGCGGGGCCGCGCGCGAGCAGCCCCTGCTCCTTCGCGAGGACCATCTGGGCGAGCCCCTCGTCGCGCTTGTCGCCGAAGTCCGGCAGCGCCCGGACCTGCTCCGTGATCGCCGTCCGCCAGTAGTTGTAGAGCCCCAGCGCGAGCTGGACGTCGACGAACTCCGGCGCCAGCTTCTCCACCTTCTGGATGTACTCCAGCGCCTCCCACGCCTTGTCGAAGGCCGGCAGGTACCGCTCCTTGCGGATGTCGTACATCGCGTCCACGCCGAGGTGGACGGCGGTGAGGAAGTAGATCCAGGCCTTGTTGTCGCGCGACTTGCTCGCCCGCTTCAGCCGCTCCGCCGCGTCGCTGTACTCGCCCAGGTAGGCCCGCTCGTACTTGAAGTCGTAGTTCTCGAACATCCACGCCTGCCACACGAGGCCGCGTCCGATGGGGCCGACGGGGCTGTCGGGGAAGTCGATCCCCATCTCCTCGAAGACCTCCAGCGACTCCATGTAGCGACGCTGGTAGAGCAGGTCCATCCCCTCCTGGGTCATGGCGAACTCGGGGCGGCTCACGCCGAGGGGGTTCTCGCCGGTGAAGTTCTTGCCCGACGGCGACTTCGGCCGCGCCAGCGCGGACGCCGGGAGGAGGGTGGCGAGGGCGAGCAGGGCGAGGAGGAGGCGTGGGGCCATCAGGCGCTCCGGCGGGCGAGCACGGCGTCGATGATGTCGGCGTCGATGCGGGTTCCGTACAGCGCGGTGCACTCCTGGATGCCCGTCGGCGAGGTCACGTTGACCTCCGTCAAGGCGTCGCCGATCACGTCGATGCCGGTGAAGATCATCCCCCGGCTCGCCAGGTACGGCTTCAGTCGCTCGCAGATGTGCAGGTCGCGCGGCGTCATCTCGCAGGCTTCGACGGCGGCCCCCACGTGCATATTTCCCCGGTAGTCGTCTTCGGGCGGGATTCGTGCGAAGCAGCCCTTCGGTACGCCGTTGACGAGGATGATGCGCTTGTCCCCGGTCGACTCGATCTCGTCGACGAAGGCCTGCACCATCACGTGGTCGAGCCCGTCCCGGGTGGACGTCTCCAGGATGGAGTTGAAGTTCCGGTCCCCCTCGTGGAGCACGAAGATCCCGCGGCCGCCGTTGCCGTCCCACGGCTTGATTACGGCCTTGCCCCCGACCTCTGCCGTGAACGCCTTGATCTTCTGCATGTCGCGCGTGACCAGCGTCGGCGGGATCAGGTCCGGGAAGCGGAGGATGAACATCTTCTCGTTGGCGTCGCGGAGCCCCGCCGGGTCGTTGACGACGACGGCGTGCTGCGCGGCGACGTCGAGCATGTAGGTGCAGAACACGTAGCCCATGTCGAAGGGCGGGTCGGTCCGCTTGAACACCGCGTCGAGCTGGCTGCTCCGGACCGTCGCCGTCTCGAGGACGTCTGCGACCTTGGGGCGGGGGCCGACCTGCAGCCGCGAGGCGCGGGCGAGGAACTCCCCGTCCCGGGTCCAGCAGTCCTGCCAAAGGCAATGCCAGACCTCGCCTCCGCGAGCCTGCCACTCGAGCATCAGGGCGTACGAGCTGTCCTTGTCGACGTGGACGGTGGACAGCGGATCCATGACGAACAGCGCGCGCATCTGCCTTATCTTGCCGCAACGTGCGCGTCGCGGGGCCGGTCCTGGTTTGCCTGATGCTGCTGGTGCCGGCGGTGATCAGCGCCCATGTCGTGCGTTTTCCGCGGGTCGTGCACGTCCTCGTGGAGCCCGAGCGGATCGCCGTGGCGGTGGGGGTGAAGCGGCACGCGGGGCCGTCGGCGCAGCGGATCCGGGCGCGCTTCGACCTCGACGGCGACGGCGCCCTGAACGATCTCGAACGGGGCGACCTCGCCCGCTGGCTGGACGCCAAGGCGCGGCCGAACCTCCGCCTCACCCTGGACGACGTCCCCGTCCGGATGGAGCAGACCGAGTCGCAGCTCGACCTCCTCGGGGTGCCGACCACGTTCGAGGGGGACGGGCTGACGTTCCGCTCGGTGACGGAGACGAACGTGGTGTTGCGGCCCGGGGTCCACACGCTCGTGATCGCGGACGCGCCCGAGAACGAAGGCGATCTCGTGCCCTGGCGGATCGACCTCCCCGAGGGCTGGACCATCACCGCGGCGGAGGCGACGGAGCTGGCCACGCCGCCCGTCCGCGCCGGCGAGCGGAGCTGGCAGGCGGCGTTCTCGGGGACCGGCGGCGAGGTCACGATCACGATCGAGGTCCCCGGTCGGGTAGGATCCGCCGAGCCGTGACGCGTTTGCTGCTGCTGCTGGGGTGCCTCCTGTTCGCCGTCGGGTGCGGGCCGATCCGCTCGACCGTCGGCATCATCCAGGCCGACCAGGTGATCAAGGAGGCGCGCCAGGCGGGGGCCGAGCGGAACGCGCCGTACCCCATGCGGATCGCCGAGGAGCTCATCCGGAAGGCCGTCGAGGAGCAGGGGTACGCCGACTACTACCAGTCGTGGCTGCTCGCGAAGGAGGCGCGCAAGTACGCCGAGGAGGCGCTCGCCGCGCCGCCCGCGCCCGAGCCGCCGCCGGTCGTCGATCCGCCGCCCGAGGCCGTGGACGGGTTCCCGCCCGTGCCCGCCGACCCGCCTGCGTCCGAGAACGAGAACGAGAACGGGGTGCCGGAGTGAGGCGGCTCCTGCTGCTCGTCGTCGTCTTCGCGACCGGCTGCACCGCGTCGCTGCCCGCCGTCCGCGGCTACCACGACACCCTCCGCGAGCGGATCCACCGGGCCAAGGCGCTCGGCGCGATGGAGTGCGCCCCCGCCGACCTCGCCGCCGCCCAGGCCCACTTCCGGTTCGCCACCCTGGAGCTGTCCCAGGGTGACTCGAACCGGGCCTACCACCACGTCGAGCTCGGGCTCGACCACGCCGACTCCGCCATCACCGCGGGGACCGGCTGCCCCGCCCAGGGGGTCCGCCCCAAGGACCTGCTCGCCGACCCCTGGCCCGACGCCGACGGGGACGAGGTGCAGACCGTGGACGACGAGTGCCCCTACGCGATCGAGGACCGCGACGGGTACGCCGATCTGGACGGCTGCCCCGAGCCGGACAACGACCTCGACGGCGTGCTGGACCGGCAGGACGAGTGCCCGATGGACGCCGAGGACGTCGACGGTTTCCAGGACGCCGACGGCTGCCCCGATCCGGACAACGACGGGGACGGGGTCGCCGACACCAGCGACTACTGCCCCACCGCCGCGGAGACGATGAACGGGTTCGAGGACGACGACGGTTGCCCCGACTTCAAGCCGGTGCACGTCGACGTCCTCGACGACCGCATCGCCTTCAAGAAGCCGCTCGTCTTCCTCGACAAGTCGCCGGTGCTGCTCGGCATGTCCCACCCGGCGCTCCGGGAGGTCGCCCAGCTGCTCGCCGCGAACCCCGGCATGCGGCTCGCGATCGGGGGACACACCGACAACCGGGGCGAGCCCGAGGCGCTGCAGAAGCTCAGCGAGGGGCGGGCGAAGTCGGTGTACGACTACCTCCTCCAGCAGGGGGTCGCGGCGGAGCGGCTGTCGCACGCGGGCTACGGGGACACGCAGCCGGTCTCGACGAACCGGACGTCCGCGGGGCGCAAGCTGAACCACCGCGTCGAGGTGCTGATCGTGCCCGCCGACGCGCCCCCGCCCGAGGCGCCCGCCCCCGAGCCGGCGCCCGACGAGGCCGGTCCGATCTGATGCGCGGGGCGGCGCGCGCGGTCCTCGCCGCAGCGGCCCTCCTGGTCGCCGCCCCGGCGGCCGCCGCGGACGCCTCCTTCGACCTCGCCGCGTGGGCGATGTCCCTCGATCCCGACCGCCCCGCGGGGGGCGACTGGGTGCTCTACGAGGGGGGCCCCGAGATCCCCCCCGAGGTCGCCGGCACGCTCCGGACGTCGCTGTACGCCGAGGACGCGCTGCTCCCCCGCGTCGCCGTCGAGGAGCTCGCCGCGTACGGCGTCCCCGCGGGGGAGGCGATGCTCCTGGAGCTGGCCCGGAGCGAGCGCTGGATGGGGCTGGACGAGGACCTCCGGCTGGAGATCGTGGTCGCGCTCCGGGAGATGCGGAGCGGGCGGGCGCTCCCCGTCCTCGGGAGGATCGCGCTGGCGGACGACGGCGCGGTCTCGCGCGAGGCGATCCGCGCCCTGTGCGAGTCCGCCGCCCCGGAGGCGGACCCGGTCCTCGGCGCGGTGATCGCGCGCGGCGACCGCAAGGCCCAGAAGGCGGTCATCCGGTGGCTCCGCCGCACGGGCGAGCGCGACCGCGCCAAGGAGGCCCGCGCCCTGCGCCGCGCCGACCGCCGCGAGGACCGGACCGAGCGCCGAGAGGACCGCAAGGAGCGCCGGGAAGAGCGCCGGGAGGAGCGCCGCGACCGGAACGACGACGACCCGTAGTGGCGACGAAGGGCTGCTACGATCCGGCAGTGGAAGGCGGCCCCTCTGACGAGCGCCTCGTCTCCGCGCTGGTCTCCGTCCTCGGGGGCGACGAGCGGGTCGCAGCGGCGTGGGTCTTCGGCAGTCGCGCCCGGGGAGACGCCGGCCCCGGAAGCGATCTCGACGTGGCGGTCCTGGCGAGCTCGGACTTGAACGCGACGGAGCGGGCGGCGCTGGGGCTCGAGCTGATCGGCCGAGTCTCGGACGCTGTCGCGGATCTCGTGCCCGCCGTGGGGGAGGGGCGGGACCGAGCCGACGTGGTCGTCCTGCAGGACGCCGATCCACTGCTGGTCCGCTCGGCGCTGACGGAGGGCAGGTTGCTCTCCGAGCGGAACCGCGATGCTCGCATCGGGTTCGAGGTGGCAGCCATGGACCGGTGGGTCATCGCGGATCGGTTGGCGGCGGAGTACCGGCGCGCGCGGGCCCGCCGGTATGGGGTGACGCTCCGGTGAGCCCCGCCGAGGCCCGAGTCGAGGAGCGCGTCGATACGATCGAGAGGAGCTGCGAGCGGCTCGACCGCATGGCCGCCGACGGCCGCGACCGGTTCGACGCGGACTCCGACACCCGAGACGTGGCCGCCCTGCGGGTCCAGCTCGGGGTCCAGGCCGCCATCGACATCGCCAGCCACCTCATCGCCGCGAGGGGCTGGACCCGCTCCTCCGACTACCGCGGGTTGTTCCTGGAGCTGGGCCGCCGTGAGGTCCTCTCGCCGGAGCTCGCAGCCCGCCTCGCCGACGCGGCGGGCATGCGGAACGTCCTCGTTCACGGCTACCTGGAGGTCGATCCGGACCTCCTGTGGGGCGCCGTGGTGAAGGGACCGGCCGACCTCCGAGCCTTCGTCGCCGCGGTCTACCGCCTGCTGGCCTCGGAGGCTCAGGGCGTGTAGCGGTAGACCGTCAGGCCGCGGTCGCCGGTGTTGTCGGCCCAGAAGTCGTCCTCGATGACGAGGCTGAAGTCCCACGTCCCTGAGGGGAGCGTGACGGACTGCAACGGGAGCGCGCAGGCGGTGGGGTCGCCCGTGTCGACGCGGATGAGGCCGTCGTTGCCGGGGGTCCCGTCGTCGCTCGCGTACAGCCCGTGGCCGCCGAGGCCGGCGCTGCCGCAGGCCGTCGTCTCGAGGAGGAGCCGGTCGCCGGGGCCGAGGGTCGCGCTCGCGTTGGACGCCGCCGGCGCCCCGTCGCTCGCGTCCGCCGACGCCACGAAGTCGCTCACCACCTCCGTCCCCAGGCTGGTGTCGAGCTGGTCGTAGTAGACGAACCGGACCTGGATCTCGTCGTCCCCCGTGTTGTCCGTCCCCGAACTCGGGTCGTACTGGAGGTTGACGCTGATCGTGCCGAGCGCCGCGTTCACGTTCCGCTGGACGACCAGCTCGTCCCAGGGTCCGACCGTCGCGCCGTCGTAGGCCCAGTCCCGGAAGCCCGTGAAGAGCCACGTGGTCCCCAGGGTCCCGAGGTCGACCTTGAAGTGGCCGTCCGCGCTGAGGTCGGGGTTGTGGACGATGAACTCCAGGAGCCCGTCGAACGGCGCCTCGAAGCCGCACACCTGGGAGCCCGCGGAGGCCGGGTCCGCGACCGACAGCACGCACACCGGCATCGAGTCGACGTACACCGAATCCGTCGCCGGGGCGCTGTCCTGCAGCCCGTCGCTGGCGACCACCCGGCAGGAGTACTGCCCGCTCGGGACCGACGATCCGCCGGGGTACGTCGCGGGGAGCGAGGCGAACGTCGCGCCGATGGGGACGCCGCCCAGCAGCCACTCGCCGGAGTACGTCACCGGCAGCCCCTCGGGGTCGACCGAAACGCCGAGGAGGTCGCACACGAGGTCGTCCGCGTCGTCCGGGTGGGTCGGGGTCAGGCCGATGATCGGCGTCGTCGGGGGGAGGTCGAGCCCGCACGTCGACTCGGTGCTGAACGAGGCCGCCACCATGAAGGCGTCGTGGCCGCTCAGGCTGACGTCGTGGGCGACCGTGCCGGTCCCCTCCTCGAACGTCCACATGCCGAGCGTGTCGGCGTCGGCGCTCAGCGACGTGTCGGGGATGAAGGGGATGCCGTAGCGCGCCACCGAGCTGATCCGGACGTCGTCGATCAGCCCCTCGAAGGGATCCCCCACGCTCGCCGCGTCGGCGCCGATCTTGAGGTCCGCCGCCGCCGCCCCGCTGGGGGACGGGAGCGCCGCCGAGGCGTCCGGCTGGCCGTCGAGGAAGAACGTCGCCTGCCCGCTGCCGCTGTCGTACACGAGCGCGACGTGGTGCCACTCCCCGTCGTTGACGGCGAGGTCGGCGGTCAGCAGCGGGTTGGCGCCGATGGAGACGTGGAAGAAGGGGAAGCCGCCGTCGTCCAGGGCCAGGTGCCAGCCGTTGTCGCTGCCGGGGTCGCGCTTGCTGACGATCGCGCCGGGGGCCTCGTCCGGCCGGACCCACGCCTCCACCGTGAAGTCGCCGCTGTCGAGGCGGAGCGCGGGGTCGTCGAGCACCAGCGCGTGCGACGCGCCCGCCGTCCCCTGCCCCTCGAAGCTGAAGCAGCCCGCCTCGATGGTGACGTCGTCGCTGCCCGGCTCGCCCTGGAGGGTGCCGTCGGTCGCGGTCACCTCGCACGTCCACACCTCCCCCACGGACGTCTCCGCCCACGGCAGCACGGCGTCGGCGTGGGCGGTCGGCGTGCCGTCGCGCACCCACGCGTAGGCGTAGGAGACGACGTCGCCGAGGTCGGGGTCGACGGCCTCGACGGTCACCTCGCACAGCAGGTCGGCGGCCTGCGTCGGCTCCGCGGGGGAGATCGCGACCTCCGGCGGCCCGGGCGCCGTGTCCGGGACGATGACCTCCAGCGTCGCGGGGATGCCCGTCACCTCGAGCGGGTCGACGGGCGTGACCTCCATCACCCACACCTGGTCCCGGGCGAGGTCGGCGGCGGGGATGATGTGGCCGGGGGCGTCCTCGGGGAAGAACCAGGGGGCGTCGTTCAGGTACCAGCGGAAGCCGTACGTGACCTCCTCGCCCTCGGGGTCGACCGACTCGGACGTGATGATGCCGACCATGTCCTCGAAGATCGACGGCGGGTTCGGCTCGATGGCGATGCCCGGCGTCGACGGGGCCCCGTTGGTGATGACGTAGACGACGTCGGTGCAGACCAGCCCCGCGCCGTCGGTCACCGTCAGGGTCAGCTCGTGGTTGGACGCGCTCACCGTGACCTCGGCGCTGATGACGCCGACCTCGTTGGCGGGGCTCTCGTCCAGCACCCCGTCGACGTCGCTCGACCAGCTCACCGCCAGCTCGTCCAGCGGGGTGTTGTCGTCGTCGACCTGGCCCTGGAGGAGGATGGGGACGGAGCTGTCGAGCACGACCTCGCCCGTCGGCGACGTGATCGTGCACAGCGGCGCGACGTCGTCGACGACGGTGATGGCGATCGTCTCGCGGGTCGTCGCACCGTCGGTGTCGGTCGCCCGGAGCGTGACGTCGTGGTCCCCGGCGGACGGGTCGGTCCACTCGTAGCGGGTGTTGCCGTCGTCGTCGTCGGTCAGCCCCTCGTAGAGCACGCCGTCGATGTCCGACGTCCACGCGACCTCGATGATCCCGCCGCCGGCGCCGCTGTCGAGCGCCCGCCCGCGCAGGACGATCGGCTCGTCGGCGCTGTGCACCGAGCCGTCGACGGGCTGCTGGATGACGACCTCGGGGAGGTTGTTGGACGTGCTGATGTTGACGCCGTTGCAGCCGCACCCCGACAGGAGCGCGCAGGCCGCCGCGGCGACGACGAGGGAACGCATGACTCGGCTCTCCGGCTCCACTCCGTCGCGCAGTGTACTCGCCCTCGGGATCGCGACCAGCGGGCTATGATCGTCACGTGCGCGCAGTCGTCACCGGGGCCGCCGGGTTCATCGGCTCCCACCTGTCCGAGGCGCTCGCGCGGGCGGGCCACGACGTGGTCGGCGTCGACGCCTTCACCGACTACTACGACCGGGCGCTCAAGGACCGGAACGCCGCCGCCGTGCGCGCCGCCGGCGCCGAGGTCCGGGAGCTCGACCTCGCCGCGGACGACCTCGCGGGCGTGGTCGCGGGCGCGGACGTGGTCTTCCACCTCGCGGGGCAGCCGGGGCTGAGCGCGTCGACCTCCCTGGCGACCTACGTCCGGAACAACATCACCGCGACGGGGCGGCTGATCGAGGCGGCCACGGCGGCGGTGGACGCCTCGCTGTTCGTGAACATCGCCACGTCCTCGGTGTACGGCGCGATGGCGGACGGCGACGAGACGACGGTCCCCCGCCCGACGTCCTTCTACGGCATCACCAAGCTGGCCGCCGAGCACCTCGTCATGGCGTCGCCGCTGCCCGCCTGCTCGCTCCGGATCTTCAGCGTGTACGGCCCCCGCGAGCGTCCCGAGAAGCTCTTCCCGGGGCTGATCGAGGCGATCGCCGCGGACCGGCCGTTCCCGCTCTTCGAGGGGGCCGAGGAGCACGAGCGGTCGTTCACCTACGTGGGCGACATCGTGCACGGGTGCCTCGCTGCCCTCCAGCGGCGGGAGGACGTCCTCGGGCAGGTGATCAACCTCGGAACGGAGGCTTCCTACCGGACGATGGAGGGGGTCGCGATCGTGCAGGAGCTGATGGGGAAGGAGGCCCGCTTCGAGCGCCTCCCGCGGCGCCCCGGGGACCAGCTGAGGACGTCCGCGTCCATCGATCGCGCGCGCCGCCTGCTCGGGTACGAGCCGACCACGACGCTGCGCGAGGGACTCGCCGCCGAGGTGGCCTGGTTCGCCGGCTGAGCGATCCCCAGGGCGCGATCTTGCCCGCCCGGTGTGAGCGCCCCTTGCTCTGGGGTGGGCGCATGATGAAGAAGACCCTCCCCCTCGCCGCCCTCCTGTCCCTCGCCGCGTGCGACACGCAGCCCGCCGAGTTCGACACCGAGCTGATGACGACGTACGGCCACGTGGTCGACGACCGCGCCTGGGCCGTCGGCTCGACGATGTACCTCGAGGCGACGGTGACCGGCCCCCGCCGCAACATCGTGGTGGACTTCGAGTCCGCCGACGGCGAGGTCATCGCGGGCACGTCCGACAGCTACGCCGGCGAGGGCTACATCCCCGGCCCCTGGGACCTGATGTACGGCCCCGGCCTGAGCAGCTCCTACGCGTACGCGGACGCGGCGGTGAACGAGGCGGGCGGCTTCGAGATCGTCGTCAACACGGCCCGCGGCAAGGAGATCAGCCGCACCCCCCTGATGGCCGAGGAGCCCGCCGGCTACGCGCTCGGCGTGGTGCTCGACGACTGCCCCGAGTTCCCCGACCTCGTCTTCCGCGAGGACCCGACGATGCTCGAGGGGAGCGAGGTCATGCTCGCCCCGGCGCCCATCGGCGAGGGCGGCGACCAGCTCGTCGGCCACTTCGACTTCGGGACGTCCGGCGACGGCGTCGAGGTCGACGCGTGGGGCGGCGACTACGCCTACGTGACGGTCGGCGGGGACGACTTCACGCTGAGCTTCGAGATCGACGGCGCGTCCCACGACTTCGACATCAAGACGGCCGGGGTCGAGGAGATCGTCGAGATCGAGATCGCCGACGTCCCCGAGAAGCACGGCATGGCGAACCAGTCGCTGCTCTGCGTGATCGGCCGGACCGCGGACGGCGCGCCGGTCCACGGCATCGCCCCGGAGTGGTCGACGGGCTGGACGGCGCCGACCGTCCACGCGGACAACTTCAGCACGGTCGACGCCTGCTTCGGTGAGCTGTGCGCGAGCTGGGAAGGCCCCGACGCGGGCGCCGACCCCGTCCAGTAGCCGCCGTCAGGCGCCGCGCGCGGCCTTCCGCTCGGCCTCGGTGCGGACGAAGTCCTTGTACGTCCGCAGCGGCTGGTCGCTCTCCACCTCGACCATCGTGATGCAATCGGGGACGGGGCAGACCATCTGGCAGAGGTTGCAGCCGACGCACTCCTCCTCGTCCACGAAGGGGATGCGGGACTCCCAGTCCACCTCCATGTCCTCCCGGACCTTCAGCTTCGCCGCCGTCACGGGGTCGAGCCGCTCGGCCCCCTCGCGGAGGTGGATGCACTGGTGGCTGCCGTCGTAGCAGGCGATGTAGCACTTCTGGCAGCCGATGCACGACGCGTCGTCGATCTTCGCCACGACCTTGTAGTTGAGGTCGAGGTCGCCCCACTCGGTGAACGACGGGACGGCCTTGCCGATCATGTCGTCCATCGTCGCGAAGCCCTTGTCCTCCATGTAGGTCTCGAGCCCCTCGATCATGTCCTCGACGATGCGGTAGCCGTGGTGCATGACGGCGGTGCAGACCTGGACGGTGGAGGCGCCGAGGAGGAAGAACTCGACCGCGTCGCGCCACGTGCCGACGCCGCCGATCCCGGAGATCGGGAGGTTGAACTGCGGGCTCCGGGCCAGCGCGCCGACCATGTGCAGGGCGATGGGGCGGACGGCGGGGCCGCAGTAGCCGCCGTTGGTCGACCGCTCGCCGACCCGGGGGTTGGGGACGAAGCGGTCGATGTCGACGCTGATGAGCGACTTGATCGTGTTGATCAGGGAGACGCCGTCGGCGCCGCCGGCCTGCGAGGCGAGCCCGTGGGGGACGATGTCGCCGACGTTCGGCGTCAGCTTCACGAGGACGGGGATGGAGCTGTACTCCTTCGCCCACGACGTGATCTCCTGGTTGACCGCGGGCTCCTGCCCGACGGCGCTCCCCATGCCGCGCTCGCACATGCCGTGGGGGCAGCCGAAGTTGAGCTCCAGGCCGTCGGCGCCGGCGTCGATCGACCGCTTGATGATGTCCTTCCACTCCTCGCGGGTCTCGACCATCAGCGACGCGATGACCGCGTGCTTCGGGTAGCGCTTCTTGACCTCGTAGATCTCCGCGAAGTTCACCTCCAGCGGGCGGTCGGTGATCAGCTCGATGTTGTTGAGCCCGATGATCCGCCGGTCGCCGTAGTGGATGGCGCCGTAGCGCGACGACACGTTCACGATCGGGTCGCCCAGCGTCTTCCACACCGCGCCGCCCCAGCCGGCGTCGAACGCGCGCATCACCTGGTCGCCCGAGTTGGACGGCGGCGCGCTCGCGAGCCAGAACGGGTTCGGGGACTGGATGCCGCCGGTGTTGGCAGTGAGATCGACCATCGAGGAGCCTCCGGACGGCGAGTGTACCCGGGTAGCATCCGCCAGATGCGCGCCGACGACACCTTCCCCGAAGGCACCGCCCTCGGCCCCGACCTGGTGCTGGAGCGCCGGGCCGCCGGCCTCGACGACCTCGAGCTTTGGGAGGCCACCCTGACGGAGGCCACCGGGGCGCAGTCGGCCGTCACCGCGAAGCTCCCGGGGCGGGGCGCGCGGGCCGACGCCGAGGCGCGGCTGCGGCGCGAGGCGGGGCTCTGGGTGATGCTCAACCACCCCCGCCTGCTGACCCCCGTGGGGCTCCAGCAGGCCGAGGGGCTCGCCGTCCTCGTCGGGGAGGGGCTGGACGGGCCGTCGCTGGCGAGCGTGAAGGCCGAGTCGGACAAGCGGCGGCAGCGCTGGCCCGCGAACGCGGTGCTCGAGCTGGTGTTCCAAGCGGCCGAGGGGCTGGTCCACGTCGAGCGCGCCGCGAGCCTGTCGGGCACGTGGCTCAACGCGGCGCACCGGGCGCTGACGCATGAGCGGATCCGGTTCAACGCGCAGGGCCGGGTGGTGCTCGCCGACTTCGCGCAGTGCTGGACGGAGCTCGATCTCGGACCGGCCATGGCGCCCCCGTCGGACCCCGTGGAGGCGCGCTACCGGGCGCCCGAGCTGTGGGACGAGCCCGAGGGGGGACGGTGGGCGGACCTCTGGTCGCTCGGCGTCATCGCCTGGGAGCTGCTGACGAACCGCCCCTTCTCGAACGGCCTGACCCCCGAGGCGGTGCGCGCCGACGTCGAGTCCCGCACCGCGGAGACCGACGTCCGCAACGTGGCGTCCGGGCTCGACCTCACCGTGGCGCTCCTCGACCAGCTCCTGTCCCGCGACCCCGTCCGCCGCCACCTCGACCCGTCGCAGCTGATGCGCCTCTGCGCGGCGGCCCTGGAGCAGACCCCGCCGGGCGCGGGTCTGGACCGCGTGGTCGGCCTCCTCGGGAAGTTCACCCCCGCGACGTCCGCCCCGGTCCTGAAGGTCGACCCCGGCAGCACCGAGGGGGCCGCCCCGGCCCGCCCCGTGACCGAGAACTGGTCGGTGATGACGACGGGCGGCGACGCCCCCAGCGGCAAGACGGAGGACTGGTCGGCGATCCCGCTGACGGGCGTCACCGGCGCCGACGGCCGCCCGCAGACGACGGACTGGTCGGCGATCCCGATGGACGACGACTAGGCCGGAGCCTCGCCCTCCGCGGCCGGCCGGAGCGCGAACGCGAAGCCGATCGCGATGCTCGTCAGCCCCGTCGCGACGAGGAAGGGGAGGTCGAGGCGGACCTCGAGCAGCATGCCCGCGAACGTCGGGCCGATGACGCGGCCGAAGGCGACCATCGAGTTGGCGAGGCCGAACGCGCGGCCCTGCTCGTGGGCGGGGGCGGCGCGGCTGGCGAGGGCGAACGTCGCCGGGATCGACAGCCCCGCCCCCGTCGCGTGGAGCACGATCGGGACCAGCAGCCCCGGCCAGCTCACCGCCCACAGCGTCGTCAGGGGCGACAGCACCAGCGCGACGACGACGATCGCGAGGCCGGCCCGGACGAGGCGCCGCTCGTTCCACCGGGGCGCCAGGATCGGCACCGCGAAGCCCTGGATCGCGATCACCACCAACCCGTACGTCACCATCAGGCTCGCGGTGTACGTGGCCGCCTGGAGGTGCGCCTCGGGGCCCGTCCCCACGTACGCCCGTTCGAGGAACAGGGGGATGGCCTGCTGGAAGATCGCCGTCGAGGTGGCCGCGAACCCGAAGATCCCCAGGCAGGCCGTGAACGAGGGCCACGCGCGGGCGTCGTGGAGCGTCTGCCGGGACAGGATGGTCGCCAGCGGGCCCGTCACCTCGGTCCTCGGCGACGTCTCCGGGTAGAGGCGCCAGGCCAGCCCCGCGGCGGCGAGGCTGAACCCCGCCGCCAGCAGCAGCGGCTCGCGCAGGCCGGTCGCGCCGAGCGTCCCCCCGATCATCGCCCCGACGAGGAACCCCAGCCCCATCGCGCCGCCGACGTGCCCCATCGCCGCCGCCCGCTCCGATGGCGCCGACCGGTCCGCGAGGGAAGCCGCCGCGATGGCGAGCGTCGCGTTGCCGAACCCCGCGATCATCCGCCCCGCGAACGCCATCGGGAGGGTCTGGGCGAGCCCGAGGACGACCAGCCCCATCACGGACGTGCACAGCGACCACAGGATCAGCGGACGTCGCCCGTGCCGGTCGCTCAGCCGGCCCCACACGGGGACCATCAGGAGCTGCATCGCCGCGTAGCTCGCCTCGAGCCAGGTCACGCGCGTCGCGTCGGCGCCGAGCGACTCGGCGAAGAACGGCTGGATGGGGATGAGGATCCCCGCGCCGACGAGGTCGAGGAAGACGACGGCGAGGACGATCGTCCGCTGCCGCTTGGTCAGCGTGGGGGTCGGCTCGGTCAACCGCCGAGGGCGACGTGGATCGCGTGCGCGGCCCGCTTCCCTTCGGCGGCGGCGTTGACGACCTCCTTGCCGCCGTTGGCGACGTCACCGCCGGCGAACACCTTCGGGTTGGCGGTGCAGCCGTCCTCGTCGACGACCAGCCGGCCCCACTCCAGCTCGACGCCGGGGATCCCCTGCAGGAGCGATGTCAGCTTGCCCTGGCCCGCCGCCACGACGACCAGCTCGGCGGGGACGACCCAGCTGTGGTCGCCCTTGCGGACCAGCTTGCGCCCCTTGGGGTCGGACGGGTCGATCCCCATCGCGTGGCACTCCACGCCCGTGACCTTGCCGTCCTCGCCGACGTAGGCGACCGGCTGGCTGTGCCACGACGCCATCGCACCCGCCCGCTTGGCGTAGTCCCACTCGTGCTCGTAGCCCGTCATCGAGCCCTCGTCGCGGCGGTAGATCATCGTGACGCAGGGGATCCCGAGGACGAGCAGCTCGCGGACGACGTCCAGCGCCGTGTTGCCCCCGCCGACCACCGCGGCGTGGATGACGCCGTCGGTGGCGGGGTCGCCGCCGGTCTTCCACCGCTCGATGATCTCGACCCCGCCGAACACGCCGTCGAGGTCCTCGCCGGGCACGCCGAGGCTGCTGTCGGTCCCCAGCCCGACGCCCACGAACACGGCGTCGTGGCCGCCGATGAGGTCGTCCCAGGAGACGTCCTTGCCGACCTCGACGCCCGTCCTCACCTCGACCCCCATCGAGTCGACGATCCACGCCACTTCGGCCAGCGAAGCGTCCGCGGCCATCTTGTAGGGGGCGACGCCGGTGGTGTTGAGCCCGCCGGGCAGCGGCCGCTTCTCGTACAGGACCGTCGCGTGGCCGAGCTTCCGGAGCTCGTGCGCGCACGCCAGCGACGCCGGGCCCGCGCCGACCAAGGCCACGGTCTTGCCCGAGTCCGGCCCCGGGGCGTACAGTTCCCAGCCCTTCAGGAACGCGGTGTCGGTGGAGTAGCGCTGGAGCCGCCCGATCTGGATCGGGGGGATGTCCTCGTGGTTGTAGACGCACTTCCCGACGCAGAGCACCTCCACGGGGCAGACGCGCGCGCAGGACATGCCGAGGATGTTCGAGTCGAAGATGGTCCGCGCCGAGCCCTTGACGTTGTCCGTCGCGATCTTCCGGATGAACTCGGGGATGTCGATGGACGTGGGGCACGCCTCGACGCAGGGGGCGTCGTAGCAGTACAGGCAACGCGACGCCTCCGCGATGGCCTGGGCGCGCGTGTACAGCGGCTTGCCGTCGTCGAACTTCGTCTCCGCCCGGTCCGCCGGCAGGTCCGGGTGGGGAGCTGTGAATCCAGCCAACGTCGTCGCCGCCATGTCGCCTCCTCGCGTCCGCGAACGACGAGTCTAACCGGGGATGACCCAGGGCTCCCACCCGCGGGCGTAGGCGAGCGCGAAGGATCCCAGGAAGACGGCGTACAGCGCGGGCACGACGAGGAGCCAGCGGCGGTCCCAGCGGAGCTCCTCTTCGGGGACGTCGCGCAGGTCCAGGGGGCCGATGATCAGCGCGTAGAGGACCCCCACGAGGACCGCCGCGGCGACGACGTCGGCGAGGTAGTGCTGCTTCACGAACATGGTCGAGGCGCCCACCAGCGCGACGTTGATCAGCCCCAGGATCGCGACCGGACGATCCGCCTTCCAGCACGCCGCCGCCGCCAGCGCCGCCGCCGCGACGTGCAGGGAAGGGAAGCAGTTCATGGGCTCGTCGGCCCAGTACATGAAGTGCATCCCCCAGTTCGTCAGCGTGTCGGGCGGGGGCAGCGGGTCGGCCCGGAGCGTGTAGCGGACGGGGTAGACGATGAACGTCGTCAGCGCGATGACCTCGAGGACGAGCGCGGCCACCGCCATGCGCCGGAAGAGCCCGTCGTGCTTGATGACGAGGACGGGCACGTAGCAGGTCACGAAGAGCAGCGCGTAGATGTAGAGCCACTCCGGGCGCAGCGGCGTGGCGACGTCCACGGGCAGCGTCAGCTCGTGCCCGGGACGGGACGCTGTCCAGCGATTGACGGGCCAGTAGAGCGAGTACACGGCGCTCAGCCCGACCACGAGGAGCAGCCGCTCGAGAGCCCGGGGCATGGGTCCAGAGTACGTCTTTTCGTGGTCAAGCCCGGCCGGGCGGGGCCGATGAGACGGTCGTTCGCATCCACACGAAACGGCACCCCCGTACGAAAGGCGGGCTCGCAAAGCCACTGGCCTACGGCGCACGACGCTACGGCTCGAAGGGCTACCGAACTGGAGAGCACATGCTTGCCACCCCGACGCGCCTCGGCGCGCTCGCTGCCCTCACCCTCATCCCCGCCATCGCGCTCGCCGGCTCCTCGGAGGTCGACTTCGTCGCCGTCGTGGACGTGCTCGACCTCGACAACCAGCTCGTGGAGGACGCGGGCCTCCTGGACTACGACGGCCCCGTGGTCGTCGCCCACACCGCCCCCAACGAGGACGGCGTCCTCGACTACTGGCTCCGCTTCGACCACGTCGCCGAGGCGGGCGCGCCGCTGGCGGGGGTCGCCGAGCTGTCGATCCTCGACGAGCGCTACGACGAGATGCCCGCGATCCTCACCGACCGCCTCGACGCGGTCGCCATCGTCGACTCCCTCGCCGGCCAGCTCGCCGCCGAGGACGTCCGCGCGATCATCGATCCGATGTACGTCGACGAGCGCGCCCTCGAGGAGCTGAACGCCTGGGACGCCGACTCGCTCGTCGCCGTGGGCAAGGACTTCGAGCACGCGGTGCGGTCGTCCTCGGGCCTCGCCTTCGCGCCGCCGAACCGGACCACCGCGGCCTCGCTGGAGGCGTCCGTGGCCCCCTTCTACGCGGACGACTACCGCGGCCTGCTGTGCGAGGGCGCGATCCTCGACACCTGCGCCATCGCCACGCGCTTCGCGGGCGGCCTCTGGATCGACTGGGTGGTCGGCCCCGCAGGCGGCGACGGCAGCGGCTCCAACGCCGACGCCGGCGACGACGTCGAGACCGAGGTCGAGGAGACCGAGGCGGACGACGCCGACGAGGAGGCCGAGGCGGACACGGCCACCGGCTCGGCGCCGACCGCGGACGAGACCGACGAGGCCAAGGGCGGCGACGACACGGCCGTCGGCAGCACCGAGGTCGACGCCCCCGAGGCGCCCGAGGAGGACCACGACACGGACGTCCACCTCGACACGCACGTCCCCTCGGACACGCACGTCGACGAGGAGACCGAGGTCGACGCCCACTGGGCCCCGCCCCCGGCCCCCGCGCACTAGGAGTCCCGCACCGGGACCCGGCACGGCTCCGCGTCGCCACGGCGCGGAGTTCGTGCTTGGGGTAGCCTCCGAACCCCCTGAGCGGAGGCTTTTCATGGGCGATCGTCAGTTCCTCAACTACATCGACGGCGAGTGGGTGGCGGGCTCCGGCACGGACCCCATCGCGGACGTCAACCCGGCCGACACGCGCGAGATCGTCGGCTACGCGACCGACTCCGAGGCGGCGGACGTGGACGCGGCGGTGGCCGCGGCGAGCGCCGCGTTCGCGGCGTGGCGGGCGACCCCGGCGCCGAAGCGGGGGAAGATCGTCCAGGCCGCGGGCCGGCTGTACGAGCAGCGGGCGGCCGAGATCGGAGAGGTCCTCACGCGCGAGGAGGGGAAGATCCTCGCGGAGGCGAAGGGCGAGGTGCAGAAGGGGGCCAACCTCGTCGACTTCCTCTCCGGCGAGGCGCGCCGCCTGAACGGCGAGACGGTCCCGTCGGAGATCCCCAACACGTTCGCGTACACGGTCCGCTGCCCGCTCGGGGTGGTGGGGCTGATCACGCCGTGGAACTTCCCCATGGCGATCCCCGCGTGGAAGATCGCGCCGGCGCTGGTGGCGGGGAACACGGTCGTCATCAAGGGGGCCGAGCAGACGCCGTGGACCACCGAGCTGGTGGTCCAGGCGTTCATCGACGCGGGCGTCCCGCGGGGGGTCCTGAACATGGTCCAGGGGCGCGGCCGGACGGCGGGGGCGGCGCTGGTCGATCACCCCGACGTGGCCGCGATCTCGTTCACGGGCTCGACGGAGATCGGGCGGCACATCTGGGCGCGGGGGGCGTCGCTGGGCAAGCCGGTGCAGTGCGAGCTGGGGGGGAAGAACCCGATCATCGTGCTCGCGGACGGCGACCTCGACATGGCGGTGGCGGCGACGGCGAAGGGCGCGTTCGGCTCGACCGGTCAGCGCTGCACGGCGACGTCTCGGGCGATCGTGGACCGCCGGATCCACGACGAGTTCGTGGAGCGGGTCGCGGCGGAGGCGAAGAAGGTGATCCCGGGCAACGGGCTCGACCCGCGCACCACGATGGGGCCGTCGGTCGACAAGGAGCAGTTCGGGAAGGTCCACGAGTACCTCGACATCGGCGCCGCCGAGGGCGTCGAGGTCATCTGCGGCGGCCGCCGCGCGAGCGACGGCGCGCTGGAGTACGGGCTCTTCACGGAGCCGACGGTCTTCGACGGCGTCACCCGCGACATGCGCGTGGCCCGCGAGGAGATCTTCGGGCCCGTCCTGTCGGTCATCGAGGTGGACGGGATCGAGGAGGGGCTGGAGGTCGCCAACGACGTCGAGTTCGGGCTGACGTCCAGCGTCTACACGAACGACGTCAACAAGGTCTTCCAGTACATCGACCACATCGAGACGGGGATGCTCCACGTCAACTCGCCGACCATCGGCGGCGAGGCGCAGCTGCCGTTCGGCGGCATGAAGAAGACGGGCGTCGGGCCGCGCGAGATGGGGAAGACCGCGATCGAGTTCTTCACCGAGTGGAAGACGGTCTACATCGACTACAGCGGCGGGTTCCGCGGCGGGAACCTGTACTAGGGGACAGCGAGGTAGCCCTCGAGGTTGTACTTCCGCGTCCCCGAGGTGGGGTTGCGGAACCGGACCGTCGAGCCCGCCGTGAAGGTCACGTGCCCCCGTCCGGCGCTCAGGTACCCGCCGGTGTTCGAACCCCCGCCGCAGTACCCGGCGTAGGTCGCGCCGTAGACGCGGGTCCACTCGTTCCCCACCGGGTCGAGCTCGTTCATGTTCACGTCGCCGTTCATGCACAGCGACGTCATCACGAACACGCGGTCGGCGGGGACGGTGTAGACGTCGAAGTGAGCGCTGGCGCCCAGCGATCCGGCGAAGTCGAGCCACGGGTGGGCGCCGCCGGTGACGACCGGACCCAGCGCCTGGGCGCGGGCGTCTCCGCCGGACCGGTGGAGGGTGAGGCTGAACAGGAGCAGGGACGTGGCCGCGACGAGGGCGGCGAGGGCGAAGATGGACTTGTGCATGGAGGCCTCCGGGCGCCGATCCTACGCGGCCCCCGGCGCGCCGTCAGGGGGCCGCGAGGTAGCCCTCCAGCGTGTAGTCGACCTGGTTGCTGTACGTGTTCTGGAGGCGCACCGTGGTCCCGGCGGCGAACGTGACGTGGCCCCGTCCCTGGGCGAGGTAGCCGCCGGTGTTGGTCCCCGCGCACAGCGCCGCCGTGGTCCCCCCCTCGAGCTTGAGGTTGGTGATCGACGACACCAGCTCGCGCAGGTCGAGCGTCGAGTTCGACGTGCACATGCCCGTCACCACGAACACCCGGTCCGCGGGGACCGTGTAGAGGTCGACGAAGGCGTTGCCCGCGACCGTTCCGGAGAAGTCCTGCCAGGGGTGGGCGCCGCCGGTGACGACGGGACCGGCCGGGTGGGCCTGGGCGACGCCGGCCTCGCGGTAGTCGGCGAGGGCGAAGATCAACAGCGAGGACGCCGCGACGAGGCCGGCGAGGCTGAGGATGGTCTTGTGCATGGAACCTCCAGAGGCGGATCCTACGCGGGGCGCGTTCCGTCGTAAGGTCGTCCGATGATGCGGCGGGCGAGCGTGATTCTGGCGGCGGCGCTCCTGAGCGGGTGCGGCTGTGCGGACGGTCCCGACCAGCTCGAAGTCGTCATCGAGCCGGCGGCGCCCACCGCCGCCGACGCCCTCACCACCGTCGTGACGTGGGCCGGCGACGACGTCCCCGCCGAGGTGCTCGTCGGGCTCCGGTGGCAGGTGGACGGCGCGGACGTGGACGACCTCACCGAGGAGTCGGTCCCCGCCGGGCGCACCACCGAGGGGGAGACCTGGCGCGTCATCGCGACCCCCACCCGGGACGGCGTCGAGGGACGAGCCGCCGTCGACGAGGTCGTCATCAGCGCGGCCGGCGACGACGACGACGTGACCGACGACGACGACGTCACCGACGACGACGACTCCGGGGACGACGACGACTCGGCCCCGATCGACCTCGACGGCGACGGCGTCCCCGTCGGCGAGGACTGCGACGACGAGGACCCCGCCAACTTCCCCGGCAACGCCGAGGTCTGCGACGGGGCCGACAACGACTGCAACGAGCTCGCGGACGCCGATCCCGACGGCGAGGTCGACGGCGACGGCGACGGGGCGCTCAGCTGCGCCGATCCCGACGACACCGACGACACCGTCTACCCCGGCGCACCCGAGCTGTGCGACGGCCTGGACAACGACGGCGACGGCAGCCTCGGCCCCGACGAGGTCGACGGCGACGGCGACGGCTTCCTCGCCTGCGAGGAGGCGGACGACACGAACGACACCGTCTACCCGGGCGCTCCGGAGCTCTGCGACGGGCTCGACAACGACGGCAACGGCACCCCCGACGCCGATCCGGACGGCGAGGTGGACGCCGACGGGGACGGGTCCCTGTCCTGCGAAGACTGCGACGACGCCGACGACGCCAACTTCCCCGGCAACGCCGAGGCGTGCGACGGGGCGGACAACGACTGCGACGTCACCACCGACGCCGCAGGCGGCGAGGGCGACGCCGACGGCGACGGGTCGCTGGGCTGCGCCGACTGCGACGACGGCGACGCCACCAGCTACCCCGGCGCGCCGGAGCTGTGCGACGGGCTCGACAACGACTGCGACACGGTGATCACCGGCGAGTCCGATGGCGACGGGGACGGCTTCCTCGCCTGCGAGGACTGCGTCGACAGCGACGACGCCAACTTCCCCGGCAACCCCGAGGTCTGCGACGGGCAGGACAACAACTGCAACGGCGTCCCCGACTTCGACGCGGACGGCGAGGTGGACGGGGACGGGGACGGCGCCCTGTCCTGCGAGGACTGCGACGACGACGAGGACGAGGCGTTCCCCGGCAACCCCGAGGTCTGCGGGGATTCGATCGACAACGACTGCGACGGCGACACCGACACCGACACCGACGCCGACGGCGACAGCTACTTCGACGAAGCCTGCGGCGGGACCGACTGCGACGACGCCGACGACACCGTCTACCCCGGCGCCCCCGACCCCGACGACGGCATCGACCAGGACTGCGACGGCGACCCCGACGGCGCCGACGCCTGGTCCGAGCTCAGCCCCGCCGGTGACACCCTCCCCGCATCGATGTACGCCGCCGGGGTGTGGGACCCCGTCCAGGGCCGCGTCCTCCTCGTCGGCGGGCAGACGTACTACGACCTCCTCGACGGGGTGTTCGCCTACGACCCCGCCACCGACACCGTCACGGAGCTCGCCGTCACCGGGGGCCCGCCCCCCGCCCGCCTCGGCCACACCGTGGTCGTCGACACGGACGACGAGCGGCTCCTCCTGTTCGGGGGCCAGGGCTTCTACGACCTCTACGCCGACGTCTGGGCGCTCGACCTCAGCGTGCCCGCCGGCGCCTGGACCCAGCTCGCCCCCACCGGCACCCCGCCCGCCGCCCGGGCCTTCCACGCGGCCGCCTACGACCCGACGTTCGACCGGATGGTCGTCTACGGCGGCACCGGCTTCCACGACACCTACGGCGACACGTGGGAGCTCGACCTGGGCACCACCGACGGCGCCTGGACCGAGCTGCTCCCGTCGGGCGACGATCCGCTCCCGCGGACCGGCCACGGGTACGCCTACGACGCCGGCGACAACCGGCTGTTCATCGGCGGCGGGGCGACGTTCCACGATCTCGGCGACTCGATGTACGTGTGGGAGCTCTCCAACGGCCTCGACGGGGTGTGGAACGAGGTCACGCCGAGCCTGGGGACGCCGGATCCGGTCGTGGCCGGCGCCTGGGCGTGGGACCCGCTGCTGGAGCGCGTCGTCCAGATCGGGGGTCAGACGTGGCACGACCTCCTGCTCGAGCCGCAGGCGGTCCAGTACAACCAGCTGGGGCAGCCGGAGTGGTTCGGCCTCGCCCCCGCGGGCGACACGCCGCCGGCGCGCCGGGGCGCCGTCAGCGTCTACGACCCCGACGACAACGTCCTCTACCTGGTCGGCGGGCAGACGCACTACGACCTGCTCGCGGACGTCTGGGCGCTGGAGTTCTAGGGCTCCCAGGCGGGGTCGGGGAGGACCTTCGGGCCGGTGGCGCCGAGCGTGATCGTGATCCCCAGGCCGAGCCCCGCGATCCCGGCGGTCACCGCCGTCGCCGCGCCGAACCGGTCGGTGCGGGTCCGGGCGTCGCCGAGCTCGGCCCAAGCGGCGTCGATCGAGGCCTGCCCGGCGCCGTTGTCGACGAGGTCCTGGTAGGCGGTCTCGGCGCCGGCCTCGTCGGCCGCGGCGAGGGCCGCCGTCGTCCCCAGGATCCCCGCCACGACGCCGCTCCCGACCGCCACGATCGCCGTCGGCAACGGCCGCAGCGCCCGCTCCCGGGCGACGATCGCGCGCTCCTGCTGCCAGACCTCCCACCGGGTCTGCACCGCGCCCACGCCGGGCATCGCCGGCCAGCCCACCGTCCGCGCGTTGACCGCCCCGGGCTCGATGATGAGCGACTCCCGCAGCTCCCCCAGGGTCGGGTGGGTGACCGTCAGCAGCCCGCGCCCGCCGAGCACGCCCTCGAGCCGGACGGGGTCGGCGAGGAGCACGCCGGTGACGGGGTCGAGGGAGCCGACGCCGCCCGGGACGTGGAGCTCGGTGGCCCGGTCGTCCCCCGCCAGCCCCTCGATCTCGAGTGACACCTGCGCCCCCGCGGGGAGCGCCGACAGCGTCAGCTTGGCGGGGAGGCGCGGCGCGGTCTCGAACCGCACCGTCTCGTCCCGGGTGACGTCGAGCTCGTAGCGGAGCGTCCCGTGTTCGGCGGACACCTCCAGTGCGACCGCCCCGGCGGTGACCACCTGCGACCCGCCGACGGCCTCGAACTCGCCCTCGCTCCCCCACCCCGTCACGGTGATCCCCTCGACCAGCGCGACCTCCAGCCGGCCGACGCCGACGTAGGTGGGGACGAAGTTCAGCGCCCGCGTCTCGCCCGCCGCCAGCGGCGGGACGTCGATCTCCTCGACCTGCAGCCCCCGCCCGGACGAGGTGAGCACCAGCGGGAGCCCCACCGGGAGGTGCCGGAAGGCGGCGACGTTGCCGGGGCGGGCCTCGGGCTCCTGGACCTCGCGACCCCACCGCAGCTCGAGCCGCGGCATGGCGTCCCCGGTGGTCACGGGGATGACGGCGACCTCGACCACGCCGAGCTCCCGCTCGAGGGCCGCGATCATGGGGCCGACGCCCGGCGCGTCGCCGCCGAGCTCGAGGTAGCGCCGGTAGGCGAGCGCGGCCTCCCGGTGCTCCCCCGCGCAGCGCGCCGCGTCGCCCGACAGCCGCCACCCGTCGGCCGCCTCGGGCGCGGCCTGGGTCAGCTCGGTGGCCGCCGCCCGGGCCGACAGGCAGTGGCCGGCCTCCAGCGCAGCCTCGACCCGCGCCCGGTACGGCGCCGGATCGAGGCCCGTCTGGAGCCCCGTCTCGACGACCTCCACCGCCGGACGTCGCGGCCCCCGCGGCTTCGCGGAGCCCTCCTCGGCGGCGGCCAGGCGCGCGAGCGCGGCCTCCGCCTCGGGCCGCGCGCTCCCGCCGGGGGCGAGCTCGAGGTAGGCGGAGAACAGGACCTCGGCGAGGGCGTGGTCCCCGAGCTGCTCGTAGGCGAGCCCCTTGACCACGAGCGCGGGGTAGAGGCTCGGATCCAGGCGGAGGGCGGACTCGGCCGAGGTGACCGCGCGCTCGGCGCGCCCGTCCGCGAGCTCGGCCCGTGCGTAGTCGAGCTGGCGGGAGGCCTCCTCCTCCGCCCCGCCCGCCGTCGCTGTCGCCGGCAGGAGCAGCGCGACGAGCGCCCCGATCGTCAGCAGCCGCCTCACGGCTGGGCGAGGTAGCCCTGGAGCGTGTACTGCGTCCCGTTGCCCCAGCCGAGCTGGACGCCCGTCCCCGGGGCGAAGGGGATGCGCGCCCGCCCCGTCACGACGAAGTTGTCGAAGCGGGGGTCGTTGACGCCGTACGTGCAGGTCAGCCACATCCCCCGGATCTTCGGCGTCGTGACGCTCCCGACCTCGTACACCGGGCCGTTGGTGCTGGAGCCCTGGTCGGCGCACAGCCCCGTGAGGACGAACGTCCGGTCGGCGGGCACCGTGTAGACGATCTCGTTGTCGGTGGTCGTCGTCCCCGCCACCGACACCCAGGGGGCCTCGCCGCCGGTGACCACCGGGCCCGTGAACTGGGCGTTCGCGGCCGGCGTCGTCTGCAACAGGTATCCGGTCGCGGCGATCACGGCCGCGACGGCGAACAGAAGGGCGGGCAAGCGGTCGAGCATCGGGGCCTCCTCGTGCGGAGGCCGAGTCTACCGAGATCCGATCAGGCCTCCTTGGCGGCCTCGAGCTTCGCGCTGCAGTTGCCGCAGCAGGTGAACACGGTCTTGCCGTCGATCTCCTGCTTGGGGCTGTTCTCGGTCACCTGGAAGACCACGCCGCTCATCGGGCAGCGGACCAGGGAGCCGACCTTGGCGTCCTTCATCTCGACGATGTCGGACTCGGCGTACTCGCCCTCGTAGGCGGCGCCGGCGCAGCTCTTGTGGCAGTCCTTGTCGGACGTGTCCTTCGGCGCCTCGGCGGCCTCGCCGGCGTCGGCGGTGGCCGTCGTGGTGGCCGCGCTCTTGGAGTACGGGCAGGGCTTGTCGCAGTCCTTGCCGGACGCGTCCTTGGGGGCGGCCTCGGCCTCGGCCTCGCCCGCGTGGGCGACGGAGACGATGCCCGCGCCCTCTCCGTCGGAGCAGGGGCAGAACACGGCGATCCCGACGCCCGTGCCGACCAGGAGGGTCAGGCCGGTGGCGGCGGAGATGAGGGGCTGGGCGGAAGCGAAGGCGATGAGGCTCTTGAACATGGCGCGAATGGTAGCGTCACGCGCGGAGGAGATCGATGGGTTCCCATGCTGCAGCGGTGAAGATCGAGGGCGCCGACCCCGGTCTGTACAACGAAGATCTGGCCCCCACGGCCCCCGAGGGGCGCACCTGGAGGTGGACCTCCATCGCGGCCCTGTGGGTCGGAATGGTCGTCTGCGTGCCGACCTACATGCTCGCCGCGGGGATGATCTCCCAGGGCATGTCCTGGAAGCAGGCGGTCTTCACCGTCCTGGCCGGTCAGGTCATCGTCCTCGTCCCGATGATGCTCGTCGGCCACGCCGGCACGAAGCACGGCATCCCCTTCCCGGTGCTCCTCCGGTCGTCGTTCGGGACCGCCGGCGCCAACGTCCCCGCCATCCTCCGCGGCCTCGTGGCGTGCGGCTGGTTCGGCATCCAGACGTGGGTCGGCGGCTTCGCGATCTACACCTTGCTGAACGCTCTGAGCGGGGACTGGTTCAAGGGCGAGGCGTTGCCGATCCTGGGCATCGACTTCTGGCAGTTCGTCTGTTTCCTCGGCTTCTGGGCGATCCACGTCTGGTTCATCGCCAAGGGGACCGAGTCGATCCGCTGGCTGGAGACGTACGCGGCGCCGTTCCTCATCGCAATGGGGCTGGCGCTGCTGTGGTGGGCCTACTCCAAGGCGGGCGGGTTCGGCGAGATGCTCTCGACGCCGTCCTCGATCAAGGAGGGCGAGTTCGCGGGCGTCTTCTTCCCCAACCTGACCGCGATGGTCGGCTTCTGGGCGACGTTGGCCCTCAACATTCCGGACTTCACCCGCTACTGCGGCACCCAGCGGGACCAGGTGCTCGGGCAGGCGCTCGGGCTGCCCCCGACGATGGCGCTCTTCGCGTTCATCGGCGTGGCCGTCGCGTCGGCGACGGTCGTCATCTTCGGCGAGGCCGTGTGGGACCCGGTGGAGCTGCTCGGGAAGATGGGCGGCAGCGCCGTGATCATCGCGCTCTTCGTGCTCGCGGTGGCGACCCTGACGACGAACCTGGCCGCGAACGTCGTCGCCCCTGCGAACGGGTTCAGCAACATCAACCCCGAGAAGATCAGCTTCAAGATGGGCGGCTACATCACGGCCGGCATCGGGATCATCATCTTCCCGTGGAAGCTCCTGGAGTCCACCCAGGGCTACATCTTCACGTGGCTGATCGGCTACTCGGCGCTCCTCGGCCCGATCGCCGGCATCCTCATCGTCGACTACTTCTTCATCCGCAAGACGGACCTGAACATCACGGACCTCTTCCGCAAGGACGGCGAGTACCGCTTCGCGAGCGGCTGGAACCCGATCGCCCTGGTCGCGCTGGTCCTCGCCGTGCTCCCCAACGTCCCCGGCTTCATCAACGCCGCCACCGGCGCGAACGCGGCCGAGGGGTTCACGCCCGGGCTCTTCGACCAGCTCTACACGTACGCCTGGTTCGTCGGCCTCGCGATCGCGGGGGTGATCTACGGGGTCGGCATGAAGGTGACCGGCAAGTAGTCTCCGCGCGGTGACCCACCGCCTCGTCCGCAGCCCGCGCGCCCGCCCGCGCCTCCTCGCCGCCGCGAAGTGGCTGACGGAGCGGGGGACCGGCGCGCGCGTGCTCGTGGTGGGGGCCCAGCGGGACGCCGCCCGGGACGTGGTCCGGCTGGTGGCCTCCCGCGCCGGGGCGTCCTTCGGGTGGACGCCGACGACCCTGGACGCGCTCGCCCGCGAGCTGGCCGGGCCCGCGCTGGCCGCCGCGGGGCTCGCGCCGGCGCCGGGGGTGGCGGTCGAGGCGGTGTGCGCGCGGGTGGTGGCGGAGGCCTCGGCGGGGGGGACGCTGGGCCGGTTCGAGCCCGTCGCCGAGACACCGGGGCTGCCCCGGGCGCTGGCGCGGACGCTGGGGGAGCTGCGGCTCGCGGACATGCCGACGTCGCGGTTGCCGCAGACGCTGGCGACGCTGGCGGACGCGTTCGACGAGGCGCTCGCCGCGACCGGGCTCGCGGATCGCGCCGCCGTCCTGAAGGCGGCGACGGCGGCGGCGGAAGGGGGGTCGGCCGGTCCGGCGCTCCTGTTGCTCGACCCGGCCATCGGGAGCCCCGTCGAGCAGCGGTTCGTGACGGCCCTGGCGGCCCGGGCGCCCCACGTGCTGGTGACGCTGCCGACGGGGGACGCGCGGACGGCGCGGTACGTCTCGCAGGCGCTGTCGGCGGCAGCGGTGGCGCGTGGCGACGGAGGGGCCGCGGAGTTCGAGGAGCTCCTCGCCGGCGGCGAGGCGGCGCTGGCGCGGCTGCAGCGGAACCTGTTCGCCGAGGAGGCCCCGCCCGAGGCCCCCGCGGACGGCTCGGTGGTCCTGATGTCCGCGCCGGGGGAGGGGCGCGAGGCGGTGGAGATCGCGCGACGCATCCACCGGGCCGCCGACCGGGGGATGGCGTTCGACCGGATCGCGGTGCTCACCCGGAGCCCCGAGCTGTACCGCGCCCACCTCGAGGAGGCGCTCCGCCGGGCCGGCGTCCCCGCCTGGTTCGACCGCGGCGCGCGGCGGCCGGACCTCGGCGGCCGGGCGCTCCTGGCGCTCCTCGCGTGCGCCGCCGAGGGACTCAGCGCGCGCCGCTTCGCCGAGTACCTGTCGCTGGGCGAGGTGCCCGACGCGGAGCCCGCCGGCGCCCCGCCCGAGCCGGTCCCGCCCGCCCACCGGTGGGTCCCGGCGGCGGACGCGGACGCCGAGGTCGCGCCCGACGAGGCGCCCGCGCGGCACGGGGAGGACGGGGCGGACGGGGAGGACGGGGACGTCGCCGCGGCCGCCGCTCCCGGTGCGACGACCGCCCCCGTCTACCGCGGCACCCTCCGCGCCCCCCGCCGCTGGGAGCAGCTCCTCGTCGAGGCGGCCGTCATCGGCGGGCTGGACCGGTGGCGCCGCCGCCTCGACGGCCTCCGCGCGGAGACCGAGACGTGGCGGGAGACGGTCGACGACGAGGACCCCAAGGCCGGCTGGATCGACCGCCGCCTCGTCGAGCTGCGGCACCTGGAGGCGTTCGCGCTGCCCCTGCTGGCGGACCTCGCCGACCTCCCCGCCGCGGCGACGTGGGGCGTCTGGATCGATCTCCTGGGCGACCTCGCGACCCGCGCCGTGGCCCACCCCGAGCGCGTCCTCGCGCTCCTCGGGGCGCTCCTGCCGATGGCGTCCGTCGGCCCCGTCGACCTCGCCGAGGTCCGGCGCGTGCTCGAGAAGCGCCTCACCGACCTCGTCGAGTACCCGAGCGGCCGCCGCTTCGGGCGCGTCTTCGTCGGCCCCCCCGAGGCGGCCCGGGGGCGGAGCTTCGAGATGGTGTTCGTCCCCGGCGTCGCCGAGCGGCTCTTCCCGAAGAAGCTGGTCGAGGACCCGATCCTGCTCGACGAGCTCCGGCGCGGCCTCTCCGCCGACCTGGAGACGGCCGACGACCGCGTCGACGCCGAGCGGCTCCGGCTCCGGCTCGCCGTCGGCGCCGCCAACAAGCAGCTCGTCCTGTCCTGGCCCCGCATCGACACGGCCCGCTCCCGCCCCCGCGTCCCCTCCTTCTACGGGCTGGAGGTCGTTCGCGCGGCCGAGGGGACGCTGCCCGGGTTCGGCGAGCTGGCCGCGCGCGGCGACGCCGAGTCCGCCGTCCGGATCGCCTGGCCCGCCCCCGCCGATCCCGGCGAGGCCATCGATCCGGCCGAGCACGACCTCGCGCTCTTCGACCGCGTCCGCCGGAAGACCCAGCCGGAGGCCGCCGGGACCATGCGCTACCTGCTGGAGGCGAACCCCTTCCTCGCCCGCAGCCTCCGCGCCCGCTACGCCCGCTGGACGGTCTCGAAGTTCAACCAGCACGACGGCCTCGTCGCCCCCCGGGAGGAGGCCGCGGCGGCGATGGCCGCGCACCAGCTCGAGGCCCGCTCGTTCAGCGCGACCGCGCTCCAGGACTTCGCCTCCTGCCCCTACCGGTTCGCCCTCCGCACGGTCTTCCGGCTCGCTCCGCGCGAGGTCCCCGAGGCCATCGAGTACCTCGATCCGCTGAGCCGCGGCTCGCTCGTCCACGACACCCAGTTCGAGGTCCTCACCGAGCTCCGGAGCAGCGGCCGGCTCCCGATCACGGCGGCGAACCTCCGGGCCTGCCGCGACGTCCTCGACGCCACCCTCGACGCCGTCGCGGCGAGGTACGCCGAGGAGCTGGTGCCCGCGATCCCCCGCGTCTGGAACGACGCCGTCGCCGCCATCCGGACCGACCTCCGGGAGTGGCTGCGGCTGCTCTCCGAGGACGTCGCGTGGACGCCCCACCGCTTCGAGCTGGCGTTCGGCCTGAGCGGCGACGACGGCCGCGACGAGCACAGCGTCCCCGACCCCGTCCCGTTGGACTGCGGCATCCGCCTGCGGGGGTCGATCGACCTCGTCGAGCAGGCCCGTGACGGCAGCGCGATCCGCGTCACCGACTCCAAGACGGGGCGGGCGCGGGTGTCCCCGGGGGCCGTCATCAAGGGCGGCGCCGCGCTCCAGCCGGTGCTCTACGCGCTCGCCGCGGAGAAGCTCCTGGAGCTCCCCGTCGTCAGCGGCCGCCTCTGGTACTGCACGTCCGCGGGGGGCTTCAAGGAGACCGAGGTCGAGCTCAACGATCGCGCCCGCGACGCCGCCGAGGCGCTCGCGCAGACCCTCGGGGGACGCCTCGAGCGGCACGACTTCCCCGCGTTCCCGGCCGAGGGGAGCTGCCGGTGGTGCGACTACCAGCCCGTCTGCGGACCCCACGAGGAGCTGCGCGCGGGGCCGAAGTCGGCGGCCGCCAAGGCGGATCTCGTCGCGCTCCGGAGCCGCAAGTGACCGCGCGCCTCGCCGACCAGGACGCGCGCGACCGGATCGCGCACGACCTCGACACCACGCTCGTCGTCGAGGCGGCCGCGGGGACGGGCAAGACGACGGCCCTGGTGGGGCGCATCCTCGGGCTCGTCCGGACCGGCCGGACGCGGCTCGGGCGCGTGGTCGCGGTCACGTTCACCGAGAAGGCGGCGGGGGAGATGAAGATCCGCCTCCGGACCGAGATCGAGCGGGCGCGGGCGGAGACGACGGGGCCCGAGGCGGACCGGCTCGACGAGGCGCTGCAGGAGCTGGAGGCGGCTCGCATCGGGACCATCCACGCGCTGTGCGGGGACCTCCTCCGGGAGCGGCCCGTCGAGGCCGGCATCGACCCGATGTTCGAGACGATCGGCGACGAAGACGAGGGGCGCCGCCTCTTCCAGCAGGCGTTCGACCGGTGGTACCCGCAGATCCTCGCCGCCCCCCCCGAGGGCGTCCGCCGCGTCCTCCGTCGCCCCGCCCGCCGCGACTCGAGCCCCCGCGACCAGCTCGCCGACGCGGGGTGGCGGCTCGCCGAGCACCGCGACTTCACGGGGACCTGGCGCCGCGATCCGTTCGCCCGGACCGACGCGATCGACGACCTGATCGACCAGGTCCGCGAGCTGGGGGCCCTGGACGACGAGATCACGAACCCCGACCACTGGGTGGCGAAGGCGATCGCCGAGATCCGCCGCTGGAGCGACGACCTCGACCGGAGCGAGGCGGCGCGGGGGCGCGACCACGACGCCCTGGAGGCGCGGCTTCGGAGCTTCACGTACGGCAAGAAGTGGGAGTGGCGCGGCTTCGACGTCGCCGAGCTCGCGCCGGGGCTGTCCCGGGACGACATCGTCGAGCGACGCGACGAGCTCAAGGCCGCGCTGGACGACGTGGTGGCCCGCTGCGACGCCGACCTCGCCGCCTGCCTGCACGCCGATCTGCAGCCGCTGGTGGCCGCCTACACCGAGCTCAAGAGGCGCGCCGGGGCGCTGGACTTCGTCGACCTCCTGGTCGAGGCGAGGGACCTCCTCCGGGACCACGACGACGTCCGCGCCGAGCTGCAGAAGCGGTTCGCCTACGTGCTCGTCGACGAGTTCCAGGACACCGACCCGCTGCAGGTCGAGATCGTGATGCTCCTCGCCGGCGACGTCCCCGGGAAGCTGTTCGTCGTGGGCGACCCGAAGCAGTCGATCTACCGCTTCCGCCGCGCGGACATCGCCATCTACGAGGCCGCCAAGGCGCAGCTGACGGCCCGCGGCGCGGACGTGCTCCAGCTGTCGGTCAGCTTCCGCGCCGACCCCCGGATCCAGGCCGCCGTCAACGCCGCCTTCGCGCCCGTGATGACGGGGGGGACGCAGGCGTCGTACGTGCCCCTGCAGGAGTTCCGGGAGGCGGACCTGCGTCGCCCCGCGGTCGTCGCGCTGCCCGTCCCCGCGCCCTACGCGCACTACGGGAAGATCCTCGAGAAGCAGCTCCGGACGTCGCTCCCCGGCGCCGTCGCGGGGTGGGTGGACTGGCTGCTGAAGCGGAGCGGCTGGGAGGTCGACGGGCGGCCGCTGAGGAGCTCCGACGTCTGCCTCCTCTTCCGCCGGTTCAAGCGCTGGAACGAGCAGGTCACCAGCGACTACGTCCGCGGCTTGGAGACGCGCGGCATCCCTCACGTCCTCGTCGGCGGGCGGACCCTGCACGACCGCGAGGAGGTGGCGGCGCTCCGGAACGCGCTCACCGCGATCGAGTGGCCCGACGACGAGCTGAGCGTGTTCGCGACGCTGAAGGGTCCGCTCTTCGCCGTCGCCGACGACGCGATGCTGGCGTGGAAGGCGTCCCTCGGAAAGCTCCACCCCCTGCGGCCGCTGGACGAAGCGGCCGTCGCCGCGCTGAGCGAGCCGCTCCGGGAGGTCGCCGACGCGCTGGCCGTCCTGAAGGAGCTGCACCGCGGAAGGAACCGGCGCCCCGTCGCGGACACGGTCGGCCGCCTCCTGGAAGCGACCCGCGCCCACGCCGGGTTCGCCAACTGGAACGCGGGCGACCAGGTCCTCGCCAACGTCCTCCGGGTGGCCGAGCTGGGGCGGCGGTTCGAGGCGCAGCGGCAGGCGACCTCGTTCCGCGCCTTCGTCGAGCACCTCGCGGACGCGGCCGAGCGCGGCGGCAGCAGCCAGGCGCCGGTCATCGAGGAGGGGACCGAGGGCGTCCGGCTGATGACGGTCCACAAGGCCAAGGGGCTGGAGTTCCCGGTCGTCGTGCTGTGCGACATGACGGCGTCGGAGATCCCGCGGAAGCCGACGCGGCACGTCGATCCCGCGACCCACACCTGGTACGGCCCGATCGCGGGGTGCGTCCCCGTCGAGCTCCTCGAGGCCGCTCCGGAGGTGCTCCAGCGCGACCGCGAGGAGGCCCACCGGTTGCTGTACGTCGCCGCGACGCGGGCCCGCGACGTGCTCGTCGTGCCGGGCGTCGGCGACGGCGAGCAGGAGGGCTGGGTCCAGGTCCTCAACCCGGCGATCTACCCGAAGCGGGCGGCGCGGGGGGCATCGATGGAGGCGCCGGGGTGCCCCCCCTTCGGGGACGACACGGTGGCGGACCGGCCCGACGATCGGAAGGCGCGGCGGACGACGGCGACGGTCCGGCCGGGGCTCCACCGGGCGTCGACGGACAACCCGGTGGTGTGGTGGGACCCCACGGTGGTGCCGGTCTCCGGGCGGCCGAAGCACGGGCTGCGGTCGCACTGGCTGCTCGCGCCGGATCCCGACACCGGTCGCGCGACGCGGTCGGTGGAGGACCACCACGCGTGGCTGACGGCGCGGACGGCGCGGCTGGCCCAGGGCGGCAAGCCGACGCTCCGGGTCCTCGGCACGCGCGAGAAGGCGGAGACGCCGCGTCCCGACGGGGGCCCCGTCGAGCTGCAACACACGACGGTCGCGCGGGACGGCCGCCCCTCGGGGACCCGGTTCGGGGCCCTGGTCCACCAGTCGATCGCGACGGTTCCGCTCGACGGGGACGCTGCCGCGGTCGCGTCCGCGGTCGCGGTCCAGGCCCGCGTCGTGGGCGCGTCCGACGAGGAGATCGCCGCCGCCGGGGCCGCGGTCGTGGCGGCGCTGGCCCATCCCCTCTTCCGCCGCGCCGCCGCCGCCGACGAGCTCCGCCGGGAGGACGCGCTGTCGGTGTTCGTGGACCGCGAGCTGGTCGAGGGGACGCTGGACCTGGCGTTCCGGGAAGGCGGTCGGTGGACCGTGCTGGAGCTGAAGACGTCGCTCGCCACGGACGAGGAGCGGACCCACGCCGAGGAGCAGCTGCGGTGGTACGTCCGCGCGGTGGCGACGGCGACGGGGCAGCCGACCGAGGGGCTGATCCTGATGGTGTGAGGGCTACCGCAGCACGTAGTCGAGGGGGCGGCTCCGGCTGCCGCGGGCGGCGCGCTGGCCGTCCTTCGTCAGCGCCTCGATGTAGTACTTGACGTGCCCCGCGGCCGACGCCGGGAAGCGGACGTCGGCGGCGTACTCGTCGCCTCCGACGGGAGACATCTCCGCGATCGCGAAGTCGTCCTGGTTGTTCGACCGGGTGAACACCTTGAGCACGCACGACGACGGGCACGCGGCCGTGGCGGTGAACCGGATGACGGTCTTGCCGCCCTTCTTGCCGGCCCGGTTGGCGTCGAAGTCGGTGATGCGGAACGCCGGCGGCGTCGGCTCGGGCTCCACGAGTGCCACCGGCGCGGGGGTGGGCTCGGGCGTCGCCTCGGGGGTGGGCTCCGGCGCCGGCCGCGGCTCGGGGGTGACGATCTCGATGCGGATCGGCTCCGGCTCGGGGGCGGCGACCTCGACCCGGACCGGCTCCGGTTCCGGCTCCGCGGCGACGACGGGGTCGGGCAGCGCTTCGGGGATGAGCAGCCCGTTGTCGACGATCTCGTAGTCGTTCTCGTTCTCGTTCTCGTTCTCGTTCTCGTTCTCGTTCTCGTTCTCGTTCTCGCTCTCCGCCACCGGGGGGCCGTCCGGGAACGCCACGAGGATCGCGATCGCCAGCAGCCCCGCCCCGAACAGCGCCGCGACGACGCCGACGACCAGCAGCGGCGGCTTCGGGGGCAGGGGCATCTTCGGCGGCTTCGGCGGCAGCGGTGGCTTCGCCGGCTTCCGCGTCTCCGCCGGCGCCATCGTCTGCGTGATCGGCCTCCCCGGCTGCGACTTCATCCGCCGGGTCTTCCCCACGACCGGCGGCGGCATCACCGTCTTCGCCTCGACCTGCCGCTCCTCCTCCTCCAGCCCCACCCCGCAAACCTCGAGGAACTCCACCATCGGCAGCTCGGGCACCTCCTTCAGCAGCGCGCGGAGGTCGCTCCCGAGCGCCGCCGCGTCGGGGTAACGCTCCTCCGGCTTCCGCCGCACGCACTTCGCCACCACCGCCTCCAGCCCGGGGACGAACTCGTCCAGGGGCGCCAGCAGCGCCTGCTCCGTGACCCGCTCGTCCACCAGGATCAGCGCCATCGCGATCGCGGGCAGCGAGTCCCCCTGGTGCAGCCGCGTCCCCGTCACCATCTCGTGCAGCATCGTCCCCAGCGCGAACAGGTCGCTCCGCGCGTCGACCTTCTCCCCCGACGCCTGCTCCGGGCTCATGTAGTACGGCGTCCCCTTCGCGACCCCCGTCTGCGTCAGCGTCCCGCCCTCGAGCCCCGCCTTCGCGATGCCGAAGTCCGCCACCTTGATCTCGCCCCGGCGGCTGATGAGGACGTTCCCCGGCTTGAGGTCCCGGTGGACGAGGTCGACCCGCTTGCCGTCCGACTTCGCCGCGTGGGCGTGGGACAGCGCGTCCGCCATCGCCACCGCCACCTGGAGCGCGATCGCCGGCGGCAGCCGCCCCGCCTCCGCCAGCAGCTTGTCGAGGGGGACGCCCCGGACCAGCTCCATCGCGATGAAGAGGTGGCCGTCGGACTCCCCGAAGTCGTACGTCTCGACGATGTTGGGGTGGTGGAGGAGGCCGCCGAGGCGGGCCTCCCGGACGAGCGCCTTCCGCCGCGAGTCGTCGTCGCCGCCGACCAGCCCGCGGACGACCTTGACCGCGGCCGGCTTCCGGAACCCCTGCGGTCCGTTGATCTCCGCCTCGAACACCCGCGCCATGCCCCCCTCGCCGAGCAGCCGGAGGAGCGTGTACCGACCGAACTCGACGGGCAGGTCCGCCGCGTCCAGCCGGTCGGGGTCGACCATCAGCTGGCCACCGGCCGGAGGCTGATCTGGCTGGTGCTCCCGTCCGGCCCGTACGTCACCCGCGACAGCCGCAGCTCCGACTGGAACACGTCCGGCTTGTTGAGCGACGTCCCCAGCAGCATGCGGACGCAGTCCTGGACGCACTCGGTCACCGCGGGGTGGGGGTGGAGCAGCTCGGCCAGCTCCCGCACCGACCGCCCCTGCTGCATCACCAGCGCGACCGCCTCGATGGTCGTCGACGCGTGGACCCCCAGCGCGCGCATGCCGAGGATCTTCATCTCGTCGCAGTCGGTGGTCAGGATCTTCACGAACCCGGTGGTCGCCCGCATCGCGATCGCGCGGTTGACGAGTTCGTACCCGTAGACGGCGACCTTGTAGGGGATCCGCCGCGTCTGGGCGTCCTGCTCCGACATCCCCACGGCCGCCACCTCGGGATCGAGGAAGTAGATCGTGGAGAGGTTCTCCTTGTTCATGGGCGTGGTCCGCCCACCCCAGATCCGCTCGACGACGTGGCGCCCCTCGGCCTCCCCCACCGACACCAGGGCGAGGTCCCGGGTGATGTCCCCGGCGGCCCAGATCGTGGGGACGGTCGTCCTGCCGTCGTCGTCGGCGATGTAGCCGCGGTCGTCGAGTGCGACGCCGAGCGCCTCCAGCCCCATGCCGCCGGTGTTGGGGACGCGGCCGATGGAGATGAGCGCCTTGTCGACGCGGATCGTCTCCCGGCCGCCGGTGTGGTGCTCGATCGTGTACTCGACCTGGGGCCCGACCACCTCCATCGACACCAGCCGGCACTGGTGGTGGATGGTGACCCCCTTGTTCTCCAGGTTCCGCGAGCAGACGCGGGCGACGTCCTCGTCCTCGAAGGGGAGGATCCGGTCGGCGCGGTCGATGACGTAGACCTTCGTGCGGCCGTAGTTGGCGAAGATCGTGGCGAACTCGCAGCCGACCACGCCCGCGCCGAGGATGACCATCGAGCGGGGGAAGTCGCGGAGGCCGCCGATGTGGTCGGACGTCAGGATCGTGCGGCCGTCCACGGGGATGTCGGGCAGCTCGCGGGGGCGGCTGCCGGTCGCGAGGAGGACGTGCCCGGCGGTCAGCTTCATGCCGTCGACGTCGACGACCGTGGGCGACTCCAGCCGCGCGGTCCCCTCGAAGAACTCGATGCAGCCGGGGTGGTCGTGGCGGGGGCATGCGAGCGCGTCGAGCTGGCGGCGGAGCTGGGCCACCTTGTCGTCCACCGCCTTCTCCACGCAGTGCAGCACCTGGCCCCAGTCGAGGCTGACGTGCTCGGCGACGAAGCCGCGGTCCCGGTGGAGCGCCTTGCGGTAGTCCTTGCTCAGCTCCCACAGCGTCTTCGACGAAAGCGCGCCGTGGTGGATGCCGGCGCCGCCGAGGGGGCCCTTGTCGACCAGCGCGACCCGCTTGCCGAAGTCCCACGCGCGGACGGCGGCGGCGTACCCGCTGGGGCCGGCGCCGATCACGCAGAGGTCGTAAGCGGCCATCGCCCAAGTCTGGCACGCTCGACGGGTGAGAGGCCCGGAGCGTCCCGACTTCGTCTCCGTCGTGGTGCTCGGCATCGCCGGGACCATGGCGGGCTACGTGGCCGCGTTCGTGGCCTCGGGGATGTACTCGACGTGGGTCTGGAACGTGCTCGAGGAGCCGCTGAAGCGGAGCGATCCGGTCTTCTGGATGGGCTTCGTGGTCACCACCTTCCCCGCCTGGCTGGGCCTCGCCGTGGGGGGGCGGATCTACGACGGGTCGGCGGAGGTGGTGGTCGGCGGGGCGATGGCCCTGGTCGCCGCCCTGCTCGCCGCGGTGTCCGACTTCTTCGCCCCCGACAGCTACCTCGTGGGGGGCGCGGCGTCGGTCGCAGCGCTGGCCCTGCTGGGCGCGAGCTCCATCGACGGCGGCTGGCGTCGCCGGTCCGGGGGCATCGCCGGCGGACTCGTCGCGGGGGGGATCGTGGGATTTGCCTGGAACCCCTCCTCGGCGTGGCTGACCGAGCTCGCCGTCGAGCGGTTTCTGATGGACACGCCCAGCCTCACGGCCATGCAGCTGACGGTCACGCTCGCCGAGGCGATCGTCGTGGGCGGCCTCTTCTGGACGCTCGTCGCCGCGGGGGAGCGGCTGGCCGATCGTTGACCGGTTGAGGGGCCCCCGGTAGCTTGCGCGCCATGTCTCGAAACGTTCGCATCGGTCTCATCCAAGCTGCCAACCCGCTCAACGACGCCGACGCGTCGGTCGCGGACATCCAGGAGGCGATGTTCCAGGCGCACATCCCCTGGATCGAGAAGGCCGGCGAGGCCGGCGTGCAGATCCTCGGGCTGCAGGAGATCTTCAACGGCCCCTACTTCTGCCCCGGCCAGGACAAGAAGTGGTACGCCGCCGCCGAGCCGATCCCCGGCCCGACGCTGGAGCGGCTCCAGCCCTACGCCCGCAAGTACGACATGGCGATGGTCGTGCCCCTGTACGAGCGCGCCATGGCGGGCGTCTACTACAACAGCGCCGCCGTGCTCGACGCCGACGGGTCCTACCTCGGCCTCTACCGCAAGAACCACATCCCCCAGACGTCCGGCTTCTGGGAGAAGTACTTCTTCAAGCCCGGCAACCTCGGCTACCCCGTGTTCCAGACGAAGTACGGCAAGGTCGGCGTCTACATCTGCTACGACCGCCACTTCCCCGAGGGGGCGCGCCTGCTCGGGCTCAACGGCGCCGAGGTCGTGTTCAACCCGTCGGCCACCGTCGCGGGCCTCAGCCAGTACCTGTGGGAGCTCGAGCAGCCGGCCCACGCGGTCGCCAACGGCTACTTCATGGCGGCCAGCAACCGTGTCGGCACCGAGGCGCCGTGGAACATCGGCAAGTTCTACGGCACGTCCTACATCTGCGACCCGCGGGGCAAGTTCCTCGCGAAGGCGTCCGAGGACGACGACGAGCTCGTCTGGGCGGACTGCGACTTCGACCTGATCGAGGAGGTCCGGCAGACGTGGCAGTTCTACCGGGACCGCCGCCCCGAGACCTACCTCGACATGGTCGAGCAGCTCCCCTAGGGCTGCCCGCCGGGCGCGGTTTGTCCCTGGGCGATTCCCCACAGTAAGCTCCATCTGGACCAAGGGACCCAGGGGACTTCCATGCTCGATCTGCACCGACTCTTCGTACTGACGCTGATCTCGATCTTCGTGTTGGGTTGTCCCGACGACGACGACGACTCCGGCGACGATGACGACGCCACCTTCGCCGACGACGACGACGCCATCGACGACGACGACGTCACGGACGACGACGACGCGACCGACGACGACGACGCGACCGACGACGACGACGCGGCCGACGACGACGACTCCGGCGACGACGACGATGCGGCCGACGACGACGACTCGGCCGACGACGACGACGACGACGCGGCCGACGACGACGACGCGGTGAACCCCGAGGAGACCTTCACCTGGGTGTTCGACAACGTCGTCGACCCGATCTGCACGTGCCACGCCGGCGCCAGTCACAGCACCGGCTTCGCGTTCAACGGCGACAAGGCCACGCTCCACTCGGTGTGGGTCGACGTCGCGTCCAGCGAGCTGCCGTCCATGGACCGGGTCGAGCCCGGCGACGCCGCCAACAGCTACGTCATGAACAAGCTCGACGGCACCCACAACGACGTCGGCGGTTCGGGCGGCCAGATGCCGCTGTCGGGGTGCTGCCTCGACGAGTCCACGCGCGACAACATCCGCGCCTGGATCAACAACGGCGCCCTCGACAATTAGCGACGCCTAGCGACGCCTAGTTCGCTCCGGGGGCGACCAGCTCCCAGCCTTCTCCGGCTGCCTCGACCACCCGCCACGCGTGCGGCGGGGGCGGTGCCTCCATGCGCCGCGCCCACTCCAGCGCGAAGTCCCGGTCGAAGAGCGCCTCCCCGCCGTCCTTCCAGGTGACGAACACCGGGCGTGACCCGTGGACGCGGACGCTGGGGAGCGCGTGCGGCGGCACCGCCACGAGCGCGCCGGGAGGCACCTCCGCGGCGATGAGCACGGCGATGTCCCGGTCGCCGCCGCCGGGGCCGGTCGGCCAGAAGTGGGCGCGGTCGCCGTCGGGGCGTTGATCTTCAGCGTCATCTACCAGGGATGCAATTTCCTGCGCATGGGCACAACCGGGCTGACGGCGCAGTCCTTGGGCGCGCGCGACCCGGACGAGATTCGCGGCTGGCTGGCGCGGGCGGGGTTGCTGGCGGTCGCCGTCGGCGCCGTCCTGATCGTCCTCCAGTGGCCGGTGATCCGGGCGTCACTGGAGATCGTCAACCCCGGCCCCCTGGTCCGGCCCCTGGCCGACGCTTATTTTGCCA
>CAYFOA010000010.1:0-13130 GCA_964344575.1 uncultured Rickettsiales bacterium
GGGGGGGGCCCTCAAGGGGGTGAGGTCGCCGACCTCGGCGGGGTTCTGGCGTCCGGTCGATGACGTCCGCCTTCGTCCCGCGGCCGGCGGCTCGACCCCGCCCTGGCCTCCTCAGGGCCCCTCGTAGCGGCGGTCCTCCTGCCAGCCGCGTCCAGCGATCTTCCCCACCGTGGCGGTCATCACGGAGACGTGCTCCACCCCGTCGATCCCGAGCAGCTCGTGGACCACCGAGTCGTACCAGGCGCCGATGCAGCAGTGCCCCAGCCCCAGCGCCGTCGCCACCAGGGCCACGTTCTCGGAGACGTGCCCGACGTCCCACCAGACGTACCGGTACGCCCGCTCGTAGTACTTCCGCCGGCACCGCTCCAGCACCGCCGTCCAGAAGAAGTTCACCGAAGCGTGCCGCGTCATCTCCTGGTCCAGCAGCGCCGCGCACGCCTCGTCCGCGAGGTCCCCCGTCCGCAGCCGTTCCAGCGCCCAGCCCTCGACATCGAGGTGGTACAGCCCCGGCTCCAGCCCCTCGACCCGGTGCGCCGTGAAGTACGTCTCGACGGGGTACAGCGCCCCTGCCGAGGGGGCCGTCCTCAGCTGGTAGTCGCCCGCGTCCGCCGTGATCCCCTGGCTCCCCCACAGCAGCAGGTTGAGCTCGTCCAGCGTCATCGGCGCGTCCACGAACGCCCGCTTCGACCGCCGCCCCCGCAGCACCTCCCACAGCGGCGGGACCTCCGGGAACGACGGCTCCCCCAGCTCCACCCGCGCCTCCGCGTCGGGGTAGGTCAGGTACGTCTCGGGCCGGTTCGCCCGGTCGTAGGACCGGTCCTTCCAGCCCTCCTCCATCTCCTCGGGCGCGTACGACGTCGCGCACATGTACTCGTCGCAGATCCTGCGCCAGTCGGGGTGCATCGAAGAAGCTCTCTCAGTAAGCGGCTGCGGACCCGCAGCACCGGATCCCGATTCACCCCCAGTCGAAGGCCATCTCGAAGACGGAGCGCTCCGTGACGGTCTCCTCCGGCTCGGTGAAGAAGCAGCTGCCGCGGCCGACCACCTCGGCGCCGCCCCAGTCCGGCGGGTTGACGGGGTTGTCCAGCGCCTCGCCGTCGGCGGCGGGCTGGTAGAGGTCGTACTTGTCGAGGACCCACTCGTAGACGTTGCCCGCGAGGTTGTAGACGCCCTCTGCGGACTGCCCCGCGGCGTGGCTGTCGACCGGGTCGACGTACCCCGACCCGACCGACGGGATGTTCACCAGCTCGGACGTCGGCGCCTCGTTGCCCCAGGGGTGGATCGGCTTGTCCGGCCCCGGCCCCGACGCCGCCCGCTCCCACTCCGCCTCCGTGCACAGCCGGCCGCCGACGTAGGAGCAGTACTGCTGCGCCTGCCAGTAGTTCTTCCCGTTGACCGCGTACTCCGAGCAGACCTCGCGGTCCGGCCAGCAGTAGTCGGGGTAGTGGTTCACCGTCGTCTGGAACTCGCGCCCCTCCCACTGCAGCCCCTGGGGCGAGCAGACGCCGGCGTCCACGCAGTCCTCGTACCGCCGGAGCGACACCTCGTACTTGTCGATGCAGAACGCGTCGAGCCGGACCCGGTGGGGCGGACGCTCGTCCCCGCTGGGCCAGTACGAGTCCGGCCGGGGGCCCGACTCCGAGCCCATCGTGAACTCCCCCGCGGGGATGAGCACCTGCTCGCAGAAGTCGCGGTCGCAGTTCGGCCGCTCGGGACAGTGGAGCTCTCCGGGCTCCGGCTCCGGCTCCTCGGTGGGGCAACCCCCGAGGCAGACCGCCGCCAGCGCCAGAGAGCACAGCAGGACGGGCACGCGTGTCATGTACGCGGTCTAGCGGTCCGCTAGGGTCGGGCCATGACGACCGTCAGCAGCCCCGGCGGCGGCCCGGCCCAACCTGCCCGGATGCCGCGCGGCGCGAGGACGGTAGGGCTGGGGCGGGGGCGGCGCGCGAGCGTGGCGCGGCTGCTCCCCGCGGTGCTCGGGCTGGACGAGCCGAACGAGGCGGTGAAGCTCGCGGCGGACCGGCTGGACGACTTCGTGCGCGCCCTCCCCGACCCCCGCGTCCGCCGCCAGGTCCGGCTCCTCGTGACGGTCGCCGACGGGCTCGCGATGCTGATCTCGAGCAAGCCGGTGCGCGGGCTCGACGACGACGAGCTGGCCGAGTTCGTCGAGGCGGTGTTCGACAGCGCCGACGACTGGCCCGACAACGTCTTCGCCCTCCTCCGCCGCGTCTTCGGCGACCGCCTCCCCGGCATGCGCGACGTCGCCCGCGCGCTGCTCGAGCTGTGCGCCATCGCGTGGTACGGCGGCCCCGACGCGGCGGCCGACGTCGGCCTCGTTCCCCTCTGGGCCCAGCCCCGCGTGCTGGACGTCGCCCCCGCCGAGGCGGCCGCCCACCCCTGGGTCACCCCCGACCGCCGCCGCCTCGACGTGGACGCCATCGCCGCCCGCCTCGAGATCGGCCGCGATCGCGGCGGCCACCCCGGCGGCGCCGGCGACCCCTACTTCGCGGGCGACGGCCGCCCCCGCGTCGCCGTCATCGGCTCGGGCGCGTCCGGCGCGGTCGTGGCCGCCCGCCTCGCCGGCCGGTTCGACGTCGCCGTCTTCGAGGCGGGGCCGCGCCTGCTGCCGTCCGAGTACCCCACCGACCCCCTCGTCGCCCAGGCGATGCTCTACGAGCGGGGTCTGCTCTTCCCGTCCGCCGACCTCGACCTCCGCGTCCTCCAAGCGCGCACCGTGGGCGGCGGGACGGCGGTCAACGAGGGGGTCAACGTCCGCCCCCGCGCCCGCACCCTCGACGCGTGGCACCGCTCCGGCGCCGGGTTCGACCGCGCGCGCCTGTCCCGCGCCATCGACGAGGTGGAGCGACGTCAGCGGCTCACGCCCTACCATCGGGACGTCGTCACGACGCCGTCCACGCTCTTCGCCGAGGGCTGCCGCCGCGTCCCCGGGGTGGCGGTCGACCCCCTCGTCTCGGACATCGCCACGCACGCCGCCCAGCACGCCGACCCCGACGCCCCCGACGTCCTCGGGGCTGCCTGCCTCGGCTGCGGCTACTGCAACCTCGGCTGCCGCTTCGGCCACCACCTCTCCGTCGACCGGACGTTCCTCGCCGACGCCGAGCGGGCGGGCGCGCGGGTCCACGCGAACACGCCGATCGACAGCCTCGTCCCCGCCGACGGCGACGGCGACCGCGACGCGCCGATGTCGGTGCGCGGCCTCCGCCTCTCCCGCGACCGCGCCGGGGCGGTCGTGCCCGTCGACGGGGTGGTGCTCTGCGCGGGGGCGCTGGGGAGCGCGCCGCTGCTGCATCGCTCGGGGAGGCGCCACGCCCGCTGGCGTCGCCTCCCGGCGTGGCGCGAGGACCTCGTCGGCGCGGGGCTGGGGTTCAACTACGGGACGCCGGTGCTGGCCCGCTGGCCGGCGCCCCACGCCCGGCCGGGGCGGGACGGCGTGCAGGTCGCGTTCGTGGCCACGAAGCCGGGGGACGACAGCTTCATCATCGAGAACGGCTGGATCCTCCCCGCCCACCTCGCCGCGATCCTCCCCGCCGTCGGCCCCGGCCACCGCCGCCTGATGCGGTCGCTGGACGCGATGGCGCTGTGCGTCAACACGATCGGTTCGCCGTCGGACGGGCGCATCGACCCGCAGGGGGACGTCCGGTTCCGGATCGGGGCGTCGCAGATGGGGACGATCCACGCGACGCTGGCGACGATGGTGTCGATCTACCTCGCCGCCGGCGCCGTCGAGGTCCGCGTCTCGGGCCTCCGGGGGACGGACGACGAAGACGCGACGTTCGACCCGAGCTGGCGCGGCCGCGAGGCCGACATCGCCGCCCGCCTCGCCCAGGCGGCCCCCACCGCGGAGCACCTCGCCCTGGCCTCGGGCCACCCCCAGGGCGGCCTCCGGATGGACGTCGACCGGACCCGCGGCGTGGTCGGCGGCGACTTCCGCGTCCACGGCACGGACAACCTCTGGGTGGCGGACGCGTCGGTCTTCCCGACCACGATCACGATCAACCCCCAGTGGCTCGTCTCGGCCCTCGCGTGGACGGCTGCGGACTCGGTCGCCCGGGTCCTGTGATCGACCCGGGTCCGTCACAGACCGGCCTGTCGCCGGCTCTCCCGAGCGTGGAGGTGAGCCGCGGATGAACGACCCCGTCCCCCAGGACCCGGCCCTCGCGCCCGTCGCCGGCACTCCCCGGCCGCTCGCGGGCCTCGCGTTGCCCCTCGTCGCGGCGCTGACCCTCGGCCTCGCCCCGTTCGCGCCGGAGCCGCACGTGGTCGGCAAGGTGCGCTGGGTCCTCGGCGGCGCTCACGGCATGTCCCCGATGGACTACCTCGACCTGGTCCTCCACGGGGCCCCGTGGCTGTGGCTTGCGGCGGCCGGCCTCCGCGCGTGGAGAGGGACGACGGGCTGAGCGGAGCGGAGGGTGGATCCGTCCGCCCGGTGTGACGATCGTCATATCCGAACGACGGACGCGATCTTTCTGACCCCGTTTCTTTTCCCTCCCGCCCCGTCCGCGGGTCGGTCCGGACGCAAGGCAACCCACCGCATCTGGAGACCGACATGCGACCCGCTTCCTCCCTGCACGTCCTGCTCACCCTCGTCCTGGGCTTCGGCCTCGCCGCCTGCGAGTTCGGCGCCGGCGACCTCGCGCCGGGGGCCGGCGACGATGCCGCCTCCGACGACGTCACCGACGACGCCGACCCGACCGATCCCGCGGCCGACGGCCCCGACCTGATGGACGACGACGCCGTCTCCGAGCCGTCCCCCGACGTCGACGCCGTCTTCGCCCGCGACTCCTCCCCCGACCTCCTCCCCGGGCTGTACGTCGCCGAGCTGTTCGTCCGCCAGCAGGTCGAGGCCGAGCTCGGCGCCGACGCCGCGGCGCTCCTCCCCGAGGACCTCGTCGGCTCCTGGCTCGACCGCCCCGCGATGGGCGACACCGTCGACGACGAGGCCCGCCACGAGACCGACGAGGCCCCGCCCTGCGACCCCGCCGCCGTCATCGCCGGCGTCTGGTCCGACGTCGCCGACGAGTACCTCGGCCTCTGGTGGTCCCCCGCCGCCGACGTCCTCGGCCCCATGGCCGGCGGCTACCGCCACCTCGCCACCCCCGGCGGCCAGTGGGGCGGCGGCTTCGGCACCTGGGACGACCGCCTCGGCCCCCAGGGCGGCCTCTACTTCCGCGACTTCGACGGCACCGGCACCTTCGGCGGCATGTGGTCCGCCCCGATGTCGCCGTGGGAGGGGACGATGGGCGGCCACTGGATCCGCCTCAACGCGTACGGCGGCTTCTACTTCGGCGTCATGACCGTCTGCCCCTGGTAGGCGACCCCGACGTCTCCGACGTCCCCCGCGACGCCCGGGCGGCCGACCGCGCCGCCCGGGCGAGCGTCGTCCGGTGCGGCTCCCAGAACCGCCCGCCGTCGACCTCCTCGAGCAGATCCTCGTAGATCGCGATCATCTCCGGCCCCCACGACGGATCGATGGACACCGCCTTGTCCGCCCACGCGTGGCAGTAGCGGCAGGCCTCGCAGTCGAGGTCCTGGCAGCCGGCCTTGTCGAACCGGTCGAGGAAGCCGTCCAGCGCCCGGTTGTCGATGACGATCGGGTTCGGCCCGCGCCGCGGCTGCAGCACCGACGCCGTCTTCCCGTACCGGAGCAGCTTCTTCAGCTTGAACAGGTTGAACGCCCCGGGCAGGACGAAGTGCTTCAGCAGCCGCCGCAGCGGGTACGTCCCCCGGGCCCCCGGCGGGTAGGCCTCGACCGGGTAGGAGTAGTTCTGCACGAGGTCGAGCAGGTTCCCGTCGTACCGCCGCTCCGCGTACGCCTTCGTCCGCAGCACCAGCAGCGACGTCGGCGTGTTCCGCTCCACGATCTTGAAGTCCCGGTAGCCGAGCGCCTCGTACCGGTGCAGGTCCTCGGGCCGGATCCAGTTCGCGCGCAGGAACGACACCGGCTGCGTCAGCCGGATGTGGTTGCAGCGGAGCGAGCAGTAGTCCAGCGCGAACCCCTTGCTCCCCGTCCGCGACCCCGCCGACAGCGACACCGCGTGGTTCCCCGCGATCGCGCAGTCCTGACGGCACCAGTTGTTGACGATCAGCTCCAGCTCGACCTGCCCGTCCGCCGCCCGCTGCAGCGCCTCCAGGACCGCGAACTCCCGGTGGATGTTCACCTCGGAGACGACCACCATGTCCGCCCCCTGCTCCGCCCAGAAGCGGACCTTGCGGGGGTTGTCGGTGAAGCGGTGGGAGCTGACGCGGACCCGCAGGCGGGGGTGACGCCGCTTGACCATGCGGAGGATCGAGATCGACGCGACGGTCACCGCGTCCACGCCGATGCCGTCGATCCACTCCAGCAGCTCGTCGAGGTCGCGCTGCCCCTTGCGGGTGAACTCGAGGTTGTCCGACGCGGACGTGTTGAGCAGGTAGTTGAACTCGATGCCCGCGGCGTGCGTCGCGGCGACGTACCGCTCCAGGCGGGGCCGGTCGACCTCGGGGAGGTAGAACGACGGCCGCCCCCCGCCGAGCACGTCGGACGTCAGCTTCCCGTAGATCTCCCGGACCGGGTACGGCGCGAGCCCGGGGAGCAGCGCGTCGTCGAAGTTGCAGGCGACCGAGAACCGCACGTCACGTGCTCCGGTGGTAGTCGCGGCTGGCCACGGTCCCCTCCGCGCCGGCCGGCGGGTACAGCGCGCTCCAGTCGCCGTCGAGCTCCTCCAGGGCGTCGAGGTAGCCCCGGTTCCGCTTCCGCCAGTCCTTGTTCAGCCGCCGCGCGTACAGCGCGATCGCCGAGTTGAGGACGTCGCCCCGGCTCAGGTACTTCAGGATCCGCCCCGCCGAGTAGAAGCGCCGGTGGCCGTTGACCTGCGCCGCCTGGAGCTGCGCCGGGGTCAGGCCCGTCGGTTCGAACACCACGTGGTGCGCGTCGAACACCGACCAGTCCTTCGTCTTGAGCCGCCCCGCCGCCTCCAGCTCGCGGAACGTCTGCGACCCCGGCAGCGGCGTCAGGACCATGAACTGCACCGACGTGATGCCGCTCCGGACGGCGAAGTCGATCGTCGCCTCCACCGTCTCGGGGTCGTCCTCGTCGAACCCCAGCACGAACATCCCGTGGACGTTGATCCCGGCCGCCCGGATGCTCCAGATGTCCTCCGCCATCTGCTCGACGGTCTGCCGCTTCTGCATCTGCTCGAGCGCCGCGGGGTTGACCGACTCGAGCCCCACGTAGACGCCCATGCAGCCGGCCTGCTTCATCAGCGCGAGCAGCTCCGCGTCGCGCCCGAGGTCGGCCCGGACCTGGGCCGAGAACCGGAGCCCGAAGCCCGCCTCGATCATCCCCTCGACCAGCGCCCGCGTCCGCTTCCGGCGCACGACGAAGTTGTCGTCGTAGAAGAAGACGTGGACGTCGTCGCCGTCGATCGCGGCGAGGTCGTCGAGCACGCGGTCCGTGTCGCGGTACCGTATCCTCCGGCCGAACGTCGTGTGGACCGTGCAGAACGTGCACGAGTACGGGCACCCCCGGGACGTCTGCACCGGGATCACGCGCCGCGGCCCCATCGCCTTGTTCTTGCCGTACCCCGCGAGGTCGAGGTCGGGGAGGGGGAGCGTGTCGAGGTCGACCGGCGGCGGGAGCGGGTTGTGGACGACGTTCCCCTCGGCGTCGCGCCAGCTCAGCCCGGGGACGGACGCGAAGTTGGGCTCCTGCTCGGCGAGCTCCCGCAGCAGCGCGGGCAGCACCGCCTCGCCCTCGCCGCGGACCACGAAGGGGGCGTGGTCCAGCGCCTCGTCCGGCTGCCACGTCACGTGCGGTCCCCCCAGCACGACGGTCTTCCCCGCCTCCTTCAGCTGGTCCGCGAGCGCGAGGCTCCGCGTCGCCGTCGGCGTGATCGTGGAGATCCCGACGAGGTCGGCGGCGAGCAGGACGTCGAGGTCGATCGGCCGGATCTCCTCGATCTGGACGGTCACCTCCAGCCCGAGGTCGCGCGCGATCGTGCCCAGCAGGACGGTGCCGAGGCGGGGGAGCCCGGCGCGGCTGAAGATGTGGATGCCGGCGGCGGCGGGCTCGACGAGGGCGAGGGACTGGATCGGCTTCACGCGGCGAACCCTAGGTCTCCTTTGTCCGGGGGGAACCCCGGAGGACGGGTGTCGGGGTCACGCCGCCTGTGCTACGCGCGCTGCATGCGCGTCCTCTTCCTCGGCGCCGTCGTCGCGTCGGCGCTGTCCGCCTGCCGGGCCCCCGAGCCCGAGCCGCTCCCCCCCGCGGACGCGGTCCCGCCGTGGCCGCAGTGGGCGTGGGAGCACTGGGTGTGGGAGGACGAGTCCACCTCCGAGTCGGTCCTCGCCCTGGTCGACGGCTACCTCGAGCGGGACATCCCCGTCAGCGCCGTCATCGTCGACTCCCCCTGGGCCACGGGCTACAACACGTTCGCCTGGGATCCGGCGCTGTACCCCGATCCCCAGGGCCTCGTCGACGCCCTCCACGACCGCGACGTCCGCCTCATCCTGTGGATCACCCAGATGGTCAACACCGACACCCCGCAGTGGGACGAGGCGGTCGCCGGGGACTACCTCATGAAGGCCGACGCGGACGCCACCGAGCCGCGCGTGGTCGAGTGGTGGAAGGGGGACGGCGGCCTCCTCGACTACTTCAACCCCGAGGCGGTCGCCTGGTGGCACGAGCTGATGCAGCCGGTCCTCGACCTCGGCATCGACGGCTGGAAGACCGACGGCTCCGACTTCTCGGCCCTCCTCGCCCCCTGGTCGCCCGGCGCCGGCCGCGAGGTCACCCGCCTGGAGTACAGCCACGCCTACTACCGCGACTTCTTCGAGCACACGCGCGCGCAACTCGGGGACGACCGGATCATCACGTCCCGCCCCGTCGACAACTACGGGTTCGGAGTCGGCGGCGACACGGCCGCGTTCACCCCGATCGACATCGCGTGGGCCCCCTGGGTGGGCGACCAGGACGCGGACTGGGGCGGCATCGAGGCGGCGCTGGACAACTTCTTCTGGTCAGCGGACTACGGCTACGTCGGCTTCGGCTCGGACATCGGCGGCTACCGCGAGGAGGACGGCGTCGACGGCGGCCGCCGCAAGGAGCCGTTCGTCCGCTGGGCCCAGCTCGGCGCCTTCAGCCCAGTCATGGAGAACGGCGGCGGCGGGCGCCACGAGCCCTGGTTCTTCGACGACGAGACGGTCGCCATCTACCGCGACCTCGTCCGCATGCACGACCGCCTCTTGCCGTACCTGATGCGCGAGGGCGCGGTCGCCTTCGGGGAGGGGCGCAGCCTCTACGAGTTCCTCGACCTCGGCCGCTCGACGTACCGCCACCTCCTCGGCCCCGACCTCTTCGTCTCCCCGATCACCGCCGAGGGGACGACGTTCGAGGTGATCCTCCCCCCGGGGACGTGGCGCTGGCTCTACGGCGACGGCCGGCAGCTCGACGGCCCCGCCACGGTCACCCTCGACGTCCCGCTGGACGCCTACCCCGCCTTCGTCCGCGCCGGCAGCCGCCTCGACGGGGAGCTGGGCGGCGGCTGACGTCCCGCGCCTGACCGTCGTCACCCCCTCCGCCCGCGCCCCGGCGTATGGGTCGGCGATGCTCCGACGCCTCGCCGCCCTGCTCGCCGCTCCCCTGCTGCTCGTCTCCTGCGCCGATCTGACCGGCCTCCAGATCGCCCTCGACCCCGACCCCGCCCGGCTCGACGTCGACCTGTCCGTGGTCGTCCTCGAGACGGTCGGCGTGACCGAGGACGAAGGGTTGGAGTACGCCTACGAGTGGTCCGTGGACGGGGTCGTCCAGGAGGACCTGACGTCGGCGACCGTGCCGTGGGCGCGGACCTCCCCGGACGAGGTGTGGGACGTCCTCGTCGTGCCCTGGGACGGAAACCGCTGGGGCCCCGGCGCGCGGGCCGAGGCGACGATGCCGTCCTCCCCCGACCACGACGGGGACGGGTTCGAGGGGATCGCCGGCGACGGCGCCGACTGCGACGACACCGACGCGAACGTCCACCCCGACGCGGGCGAGGCGCCGTCCAACGAGGTCGACGACGACTGCGACGGGGGCGTCGACGAGCCGACCTTCACGTGGGTCCAGTCGATGATCCTGAGCTTCGAGTGCTCCTGCCACGCCAACGCCAACGGCCCCGCGCTCCTGAACAACCTCGGCGACTACGACGCCGCGTACGATGAGCTCGTGGACGTCCCCGCCCACCAGGCCCCGGCGCTCGACCGGATCGAGCCCGGCGACCCCGACGGCAGCTACGTGTGGCGGAAGATCGAGGGGACCCACTGGGAGGTGGGCGGCCACGGCGACGCCATGCCCCCCGTCCCCCAGCCGCCCCTGGACGAGGACGTCGCCGAGGCGCTGCGGCAGTGGATCCTCGCCGGCGCGCCGAAGGACTGACGGCGTTGCAGGCCGCCCTCTCGCCCGTCCGGATCTCGTGACGCTCTCCATCGTCGTCCCCGCTCTGAACGAGGCCCCCCGGGTGGGCGCCCTCGCCCGGCGCCTCCAGGCGGTCGCCCCGTACGCCGAGGTGGTGCTCGTGGACGGGGGGAGCGATGACGGCACGCCGGCGGCGGCGCGGGCCGCGGGGCTCCGCGTGATCGAGGGCGCGGGGCGGGGCCGGGCCGTCCAGATGAACGCCGGCGCAGCGGCGACGTCCGGCGATCAGCTGATCTTCCTGCACGCCGACACGGCCCTCCCCGTGGGGGTCTCCCGGTGGGTCGCCGACACGCTCGCGGACCCCGACGTCGCCCTCGGCGCGTTCGCCCTCCGGCTCGACCGCCGCACCCCCGCGCTGATCGCCGTCGAGTGGGGCATCGCGCTGCGCTGCCGCCTCGCCCGCCTCCCCTACGGCGACCAGGCGCTCTTCCTCCGCCGCGCCACGTTCGACGCCCTCGGCGGCTTCCGGCCGGGCCCCCTGGAGGACCCCGACCTCGTCCGCCGCGCCGCCCGCCTCGGCCGGATCGTCGTCCGCCCCGAGCACGTCGTCACGTCGGCGCGCCGCTGGGAGGAGCACGGCGCGCTCCGCACCACGCTCCGCAACTGGGCCGTCATGGGGCGGTTCTTCGGGGCCGCCGCCCGCACCACGAAGCCCTAGCCGATCGGGACGCTGCGACCCGGCGGAGGGCGTCGTTCGGCTTGTTTGCTGAGTAATGCTTGACAACCAAGTAATGCTCAATAAAGTCCCCGCCATGATGACGCCTGAGCTGCAGATGTTCCGCGACTCGGTCCGCGACTTCGTGGGACGCGAGATCCGGCCCCACGCCCGCGACTGGGACCTCGCCGGGGCGCTCCCCCGGGAGGTCTTCGCGCGGCTCGGCGAGCTGGGGTTCCTCGGCATCCGGACCCCCGTCGAGCTCGGCGGGGCAGGCCTCGACTTCCGCTTCACCGCCGTCCTCGTGGAGGAGCTCGTCCGGAGCGGCGTCCTCGGCGTCCCCGTCAGCGTGCTCGCCCACGCCGAGTTCTCGACCCACGTGATCGCCCTGGCGGGCACCGACGATCAGAAGGAGCGGTTCGTCCGGCCCGCCGTGGCGGGGACGCGGCTCGGGGGGCTGTGCGTCAGCGAGCCGGACGCCGGGTCCGACGTCGGCGCCATCCGGACGCGCGCGGTCCGGGACGGCGACCACTACGTCGTCGACGGCGCCAAGACCTTCATCACCAACGGGACGATCGCCGACTTCCTCACCACCGCGGTCCGGACCGGCGGGCCCGGGCACCGCGGGATCTCGCTGCTCGTGATCCCGACGGACCTCGACGGGGTCACCCGGACGCGGCTGCGGAAGATCGGCTGCCACGCGTCGGACACCGCCGAGATCGCGTTCGACGGCGTCCGCGTCCCCGCCGAGAACCTCCTCGGCGCCGAGGGTGAGGGCTTCAAGCTGATCATGCAGGGCTTCGAGGGGGAGCGGCTGGTGCTGGCCGTCATCTGCTGCGCCCAGATGCGGCTGATGTGGGAGGAGGCGCGCCGCTACGGCCACGAGCGCCAGGCGTTCGGCCACTCCCTGCTGGGGTTCCAGGTGTGGCGGCACCGCCTCGCCGACGTCCTCACCACCGTCACCGCCGCCGAGGCGCTCACGGCCCGCGCGCTGGACCTCTACGTCCGGGGCGAGCCCGCCAACGCGGAGATCTCGATGGCGAAGCTGTTCGCCTCGGAGGCCGCCGCCGGCGTCGCCCACGGGTGCGCCCAGATCTTCGGGGGGAACCGCTACATGGAGGAGTTCGCCATCGGGCGGCTCCAGCGCGACTCGCTGGCGTTCACCGTCGGTGCCGGCTCCTCGGAGGTGATGCGCGAGATCGTCGCGCGCGCCGAGGGGCTCGAGCCCCGGGCGGCCCGATGACCGGTCCCGTCCCCCCGGACGCCCGGATCGTCGTCGCGGGCGCCGGCGCGAGCGGCCCGGTGGCGGAGGACCCCCGCTCGATCCCCGAGCTCGTCCTCGACGCCGTCCAGCGCGCCCTCGCCGACGCCGGGACCGACCACGACGGGATCGACGCGGTGGTGACGTCGTCGGTCGACCTGTTCGACGGGCTGACCGCCAGCAACGTCGCGGTCACCGAGGTCGTCGGCGCCGTGCTGAAGCCCGAGACCCGGATCGCGGGCGACGGCCTCTGCGCCGCGCTGCAGGCCGTCTGCCAGCTGCGCGCCGGGGCCTACGAGACGGTCCTCGTCGTCGCCCACGGGAAGGCGTCGATGGCCCCCGGCGCGGCGCTGACCGAGTGGGCGGTGGACCCGATCCTGCAGCAGCCCCTGGGGGTCGACTTCGACCTGTGCGCCGGCCTCCAGGCGTCGGCGCTGGCGGCGGGCGACCCCGAGGCCGTGGCGCGCTGGGCGTGGCGGGCGGCCGAGCGGCGGGCCGACGCGGCGCCGGGCGGCGTGGCCGGGCCCGTCTCCGCCGAGTCGGTCCTCGACTCCCCGCGAGTCGCCCACCCGCTCCGCGAGGAGATGAGGGCTCCCGCGGCGGACGGCGCCTTCGCGGTGGTCCTCCAGCGCGTCCCCGCGGGGGACGGGCGTCCCGCGATCGTGGGGGTCGGCCACGACCTCGACACCGCCGACTTCGGCCAGCGCGACCTCCTCCGCTGGGCCGGGCTGGAGCGGGCCCTGGCGCGGGGCTGCCCGGTCGCC